>CAYNJB010000048.1:0-7357 GCA_964397515.1 uncultured Nitrosopumilales archaeon
TTTGAGCTCTCAAAATTAACAGAAAAGTATTCAAAATTCAATGTTCCAGCTAACAAGCCATTTATTGGTTCCCGTGCGTTTACCAGAGAAGCCGGTATCTCAGTAGCCGGATGGGCCAAATTTAATCTGGGTTCAGAACCTATTCTCCCAGAACTTGTAGGTAATCAGCATGGGATAGTAATGGGGAAGAAAAGTGGTAAACATTCAATTGAATGGAAACTTCAACAATTAGGAATCCAAGCACCGTCAGAAAAACTACCTGAAATACTAGAATCTGTAAAGCAAGCTTCAATAGCAAAAAAAACTGCAATAGAAGATGCTGAATTTAAGCAAATTGTACACAATGTTCTATCTTAACGGTGTAGAAAAAAATAACTGAACATGTTAATTCAATAAAGGAAATCTCTATAAATTCAAATTTGCCTCCGAATTCAGAATAAAATATAGGTGCAACATTGATGTTAGTTATCTTTGATTTAGAAGGAGTTTTGGTTGATGGAGAATTTCTTCCAGAGTTAGCTAAACTCAAAGGTAATTATGACGAAATATTGGATATTACATTAAAAGGTATACGCGGTGAAATAGATTGGATGACTGGATTACTAACGCGTATTGATAAACTAAAAGGAATACATTATAATGACTGCGTTAAAGTGGCGAACAACATTCCTTACACATTGGGCGCTAAACAGTTATGTGACTCTCTAAAAAAAATGGGTTGTAAGTTAGTAGTGGTATCCGGCGGTCCTACCATACTAGCTAATCGGGCTCAAAAAGACTTAAACATCGACTATGTTTTTGCAAATGAACTCATTTTCAAGAACGACTTTCTTGAGTCAATAGATATTCAGGTAACTGCAGATAAAGCTAATTCAATCTATAAATTAGTACAAGATCTTGAGAAACCCAAAAACGAAATTATAACAGTTGTTGATGGCATGAATGATCTTACTTTGCTAAATATGGCTGGACTTAGATTTGCTTTTTGCGCACCGCCTCAAGTAGAATACAAGGCCGACATTATTATTAAAAAAAAGGATTTACGTGAAATTCTACCCTATATCTCAAATCTCTTCAATCAATCCCAGCCAAATTCATCCTTTAATTTGATAAAAAATTCATAACTTTCTATCTCAATTTGAATATTAAATTAATAGATAAATACCAGTTATAACAATATTTATAATATGCTCAGCGACAATGTAGGTGTGTTAACTTGATAGAAATACGATGGCATGGCCGAGGAGGACAAGGCGCTGTAACCGCAGCCGAATTATTGGCTCATGCATCGATAAATCAAGGAAAATATGCACAAGCTGCACCTTCTTTTGGCCCTGAACGTAGAGGAGCTCCAGTTCAAGCATTTAATAGAATAGATGATAAACCCATTCAAATTCGATCTGAGATATATAATCCAGACATTGTTATAGTGATTGACCCAGGTCTCCCAAGAGTAATCGATGTGTCGAGCGGATTAAAAAATAAGGGCTGGATAATAATAAACACAAAAAAAACATATCAAGAAATAAAGGATGAATTTGGTTTTGATAATGCAAAGTTAGCAGTTATCGATGCAAAGAAGATTGCATTAGAACTTATAGGACTTCCTATAGTTAATACAACAATGCTCGGCTCAGCTATCAAAGTTATCGGAGGAGTAGAATTTGAATACCTTGAAGAAGCCATATACAATCGGTTTGGAAATAAAGCCGGAGCTGCAAATATAAAAGCTCTACGAAAAGCATTTGAAGATATAATAATTAGAGAGTGATATAATTATGTCAAATGAAAAACCTACATGGAAGAATATGCCACTTGCCGGTATAATCTTTGAGCCAGCAACCTCTAAAAAATACAGAACAGGTGATTTTCGGAGCTCAAAACCAATAATTGACGTCAAACTCTGCACAAAATGTGGAATTTGCTGGGTATTTTGTCCCGATAGTGCAGTATCCAAAACTCCTGAAGGTCTTTACGAAATTGATATGGAATATTGCAAAGGTTGTGGAATTTGCGCTGTCGAATGCGCTCCCAAGGCTATCAAAATGGAGGATGAGGAAGAATAAATGCCAAAACATATAGCAATTGAAGGCTCACACGCAGCTTCTCTAGCAGTTAAGTTAGCGAACGTGGATGTAGTAGCTGCTTATCCTATCACCCCTCAAACTCACATTATTGAAAAAATTGCTGAATATATTGCTAATGGTGAACTCGACGCTGAATACATAAATGTTGAATCCGAGCATTCAGCAATGAGTGCTTGCATCGGAGCCAGTAGTATAGGATCTCGAGTCTACACATCTACAGCTGGGCAGGGGCTGGCTTTAATGCATGAACTCATATTTATTGCAGCGGGTTACAGGCTTCCTATCGTGATGAATGTTGCAAATCGAAGCTTATCTCCTAACTTGAATATCTGGGGAGACCACAGCGATATGATGGCTTCTAGAGATTGTGGATGGATACAAATCTATTGTGAAAACGCTCAAGAAGTTTTTGACCATACTTTACAAGCATTCAAAATAAGTGAAGATGAGCGAGTACTTTTACCTGTAGCTGTATGTCTTGACGGATTTAATGTAACGCATGTTATTGAACCTCTTATTCCATTAAATCAAAATGAAGTTAACAAATTTTTACCTGCACATCGTAAGGCTACTTACACTCTACATCCAGATCACCCCAGTTCTTGGGGAAACGTAGGGACACCCGATGTTCAGACCGAATTAAAAGTTCAAAATGAGGAATCGTTAAAAGATTCAAAAAATGTGATTGCTGAAGTATGGGAACAGTTCGAGAAACTCTATGGGCGTGGGTATGATTTTGTAGAACCCTATAGAATGGAAGATGCTGATTTTGCCATAATGATGATGGGTGGCTTCTGCGGAACTGCAAGAGCCGCAGTAGATAATCTTAGGAAACAAGGTGTAAAGATCGGATTGATAAAGTTAAAACTTTTCAGGCCTTTCCCTATACAAGAAATTATTCAATCCATGCAATCTTTAGATGCAGTAGCAGTGGTTGATCGAGCAATTTCGTCAGGAGGTCTCGGAGGCCCTGTCTATGAAGACGTTAGAAGTACTCTCTATGATCTCAAAAGAAGACCAATAATCATGAGCGTTATCGCTGGCATAGGCGGACGAGACATCACTGTTAGTGATTTCGAATCAATTGGCAAACATGTTATAGATACTGCGTCTAAAGGAGTATCTAGTAAACCACTTTTCATACAGGTGCGATCATAAATGACTCAAACTAAATTCTATAGAAGCATAAAAGATTTTCCGGAAGAAGAATTTTTTGCTCCTGGTCATAGAGCATGTCAAGGTTGTGGCGAAACAGTTGCTGTACGTCACATCTTAAAAGCTGCAGGACCTGATGTAATAGTTGTTTCTGCTACAGGCTGCATGGAAGTTGTATCTTCTCCGTATCCTTTTACTTCATGGGCTATTCCTTGGTTACATGTTGCCTTTGAAAACGCAGGAGCTGTAGCATCTGGTGTAGAACGAGGTCTATTGGCACTTAAGCGAAAAGGGATGTTATCTCAAAAAACAATAAAGGTGATAGCATTAGCTGGAGACGGTGGAACCGCTGACATTGGTTTACAAGCATTATCAGGTGCCCTTGAACGAGGTCATGATTTTGTGTATGTGTGTACAGATAATGAGGCTTACATGAACACCGGTATTCAAAGATCTGGTTCAACTCCATTCGGTGCGTGGACTACAACTTCACCTCCCGGAGAGGCAAGACCAGCCGGACAAATGACATGGAAAAAGAACATGCCTGAAATTGCTGCGGCTCATGAAATTCCTTATGTTGCTACTGCAACTGTGGCATATCCTGTTGATCTAATTAACAAGGCAAAAAAAGCTCTTGAAATAAAAGGTCCAGCATATCTTCATGTGTATTCTCCATGCCCTCCAGGTTGGCGTATTTCTAGTGAAAAAACAATTCAAATGAGTCGACTTGGGGTTCAAACAGGGATATTTCCAATATTTGAGATCGAAAACGGTAAACGATTACTAACTGTTAAACCTTCTAGACGTAAACCTGTCCGAGAATATTTAAAATT
Source organism: uncultured Nitrosopumilales archaeon (assembly GCA_964397515.1). GTDB lineage: Archaea > Thermoproteota > Nitrososphaeria > Nitrososphaerales > CAYNJB01 > CAYNJB01. The sequence continues at coordinate 4,076 of CAYNJB010000048.1, forward strand.
ACAGGGCCGCTTTAAACATTTATCGGATAGTGACGTCGAAATAATCCAAAAAAGAATCGATGAACAATGTAATCAATATGGTCTTCCCTCATTATAGCCATATTAACTTCTCAGGTTCATTATAAACCACGGTCTTGTTCTCTACTATTCCACTTTCTTTCCACTATTTCTTGTTTTACTGCGAGAAACCGTGTTGCTACATATAAGAGTGATGAGAGGCGATTAAGATACATAATAGCATAATTCATTGGAAATTTTCTATTCATTGAAATCGTATGTCTCTCAGCTCTTCTAACTATTGTACGCGCAACATGTAACGAAGATATTGACGGTGTTCCACTTGGAACAATGAACTTTGAGATTTTAGGTAAAGATTTTGCAAGTTCATTTATATCTAATTCAAGCTTTTCTACATTTTTATCCGTTAATCTTTGTTTATCCCGGTCAACGAGAGCTAAATCAGCTCCCAAATCAAAAAGTTCTCTCTGCACTCGCTCAAAAACTGAATCAAGAAACGAACCAAGCCCTAAACTTCGAGCAAACCCTATAGCCGAATTTGCCTCATCAACATCTCCAATCACTTCAATTCTTATATCATCTTTTAACACTCTTAAATCTCCCCTAAGTGAAGTCTCACCTTCATCCCCCTTCCCAGAAAAATACTTCGGCATTTATATCAAAATATTTTGAGATCAATATTTGTTTAAAGAGTTATCTCTTATGATTTCAAATTGGAATATTTTTTATTCTGGCTTATTATTTGTTAGATTGATAATTTAAAGCCAAGTTTACATCTAATCCTTCGAACGCCTCATGGATATCTTTATCAATCTCCTTAGAAATTGAACTGTTTGCCTCTCCTTTTAGATTAATAGTTATCTTTTTACCTGATATTGAAAATCTTTCAACAATTTTGCTTGAGATAACGTCTACTCCTGATATTGGATCTAATACCCCTTTTAGAATTAACTTTACTAAGATATCATCTATCACTATCAATCCCCTCATAGCATCATATTTCTTGATCGCGGAAACAAGCCCTGTCATTGAAAGAACTGCACAATGCATCTTAATTTTAGGCAGACCCCCAAGTTCCTCTGAGATGTTCTTAAAAGTTATTTTATTTGCTTCTTCTAATGTTTTACTTTTAGCTAATTCTGTAAGCATGGACGCCGTTGCTATGTTCGCCGCACAACCATATGACTCAAATGATATTTTTTCTATCTTACGAGTATTTTCATCTATTTTCAGATATAATTTAATTAAATCTCCACATGCTACGCTGCCAACTTTTGCTGTAACGTCTGGATCATCCATTTTACCTACATTTCTAGGGTTCGTAAAGTGGTCTAGGACTTTTTCTGTATACCCTGTACGCCTATCTGTAGAAACTTGTTTATCCAAAGTTTATTTACACATGTTAATCAATACATCTCCTAGCTAAAAAATATTGCTAAATGGATATTCAATAATTTTGAATAAAATAATAGGATCAAGTAAATTCTAAAGATTAAAACTTATTAGTCATATTATGAATTAAAAGTCTTGATTCTGTTGCTAGAAGATCAATTAATGATCCGACGTATTAAGGAGGGCACGGTGGTGGATCATTGTGAACCTGGAAGCGCTTTACGTGTATTGACCGCCCTCGGAATTGATAGCTCCTGTCGTAATCTTGTGTCTGTTGTCATGAATGTCCCTAGTGGAAAGATGAAAAAAAAAGACATAGTTAAGATCGCTGATAGATTTCTAAGCTCTACTGAAGCAAATAGGATTGCGTTGATATCTCCTAGAGCATCTGTCAACTTAATAAAATCTTATAAGGTCATTGAAAAGATAAAAATAGAGCTCCCTGAATCATTTGTTAATGTATTTAATTGCCCGAACCTAACCTGCATATCAAATACAAATGAACCAATAATACCCATTATACTAGTGGAAAGCGATCCACCAAAACTTAGATGCAAATATTGTTCACGCTTTTTTAACCCAAATGAACTTGAATAACTAAAACATGTGAAGTGTATATTATTGTCTAATAAAAAGGGAATCCGTATTTACATGATTACCGTTTTTCTGATCTTGCCCTTAATAATCGCAGCTTTTGTTTTTGGCGGTGTTTTTTTAGGTTATTATTTAACTGAATTACTAAACGCTCCAAGTCCGATTCTATATCCTTTGTTATTTTCGGCGATTGGTCTTGGTTTATCAATTCTGGTATCATTTATCATAGCAAAGTATCTATCGAAAAAAAAATAAAAAAAAACAAAAAATTATTTTTTTGTTTTTTTTTTTAATTCTATTGACCTAGAATAAGAATTGCAATTACAATTCCGTAAATTGCAATGGCTTCTCCAAGAGCTGTGATGATAATTGCTGTAGTTCGTATTTCCGGCCTTTCTGCTGTACCTGCTAATCCTGCCGCTCCAGCTTTGCTAACTGCCCAACCTGCACCTATTGCTGAGGCTGCGAATGCAATGGCTGCTGATAAATATTTGAATGATAATGCGCTGCTATCTGCTAGTAATGTAGGTTCCTCGGCCCCTGCGGCGAGATTCAATAGGAGAGTGAATGATACTGCAACAATTCCTAGGTAGTATAGAGGATTCGTTTGGATCTTCAATACGATTCAATAGCGGGTATTGACATATGTCTTTTAAACCTTTTCTAGCATTATATTAAAAATAAATTCATTTACTCTATTTAACTCATATATTGCGTATATAATGGTGTTTTAATAATTGTAAACAATTATTTTTTTTAATAAAATTGAAAATCAGATATAATATTAAGTATAAATGCAACAATATTTAAAGCAGACAGATTTAATATCTGCTAAACTCCTTTATATTAGGTATCTCTTGCTATAACTAAAAGATGATGTTAATGATACTAAATACTACCTCGGCCGTGATAAATGAACTCACTAACGCCGAGTCAAACATATCTATTCTATATGAAAAAATAGCACAACAATATCCACAAATACGGGAATTTTTTTTAATGTATTCAAATGAAAATCGGAAAAATAAGATAATAATCCAACGTGCTTATTATGCTAAAAATAAAGATGATTTAGATGCTGAATCTGCCTTCAAAAAAGGATTAGACACATCAAAATATAGTTTAAAAAAAACCCTCCCTATTAGCTCAACCCTTGATGATATATTTCAGATAGCTGTTGAATCTGAAAAAACCACTATTCAACTATATAGCGATACAGCTAAGCTAAGCGCTGGTATAATGCCGTATCTTCATGATATTTTACAAACATTAATCGAA
>CAYNJB010000049.1:0-7339 GCA_964397515.1 uncultured Nitrosopumilales archaeon
AAGGCAATAGCTGCTTATGAGGTGGCAAAACGTGTTGCGGACTTAACTGTTGAAGGATGTTTTATGGTTCAAGAATGGGAAAGATATACTCCGCTTGTTGCTGCGGGTCACGAAATGCTTGCTGCTGCAGCAAGATTGGCTGAGGATGCTCGAAGTATTGAAAAATCAAATGATTCCGTCGTACGAAAACCCCATTATAAGGATGGCTCAAATTTAATAAAATCAAAGCTAATTGAAAAACCTTCAAGTACTTAGAATGGGTCATCCATTCTAACTTATTTTTTATTTTCTGTCGCTATTTTATGAGGCGGATAGTGGCCCCATTATTATTAGCTTTAACTATCGAGACGTCATATAAATTCCCTAAAAGTGTCTCAAGTTGTGAAATAACTTTCTTCGCCGTTTTAATGTTATCAGTCAACGCATATATGGTCGGACCCCATGAACTTTGACCGGCTCCAGCTGCGCCAGCTTTAAGCATTTGGTTTACACATTTTTCTGCAGATTCGTTTGAATATATGCCTCCTTGAGATAACTCGAATGATCTTCCTGTAAGAATATCCAGTTCAGTTAAGGCTTTTCCAAAAGATTTGATATCTGAATCTATGATTGATGGAACAAGCCCCGAAAATACTAATCTACACATTTTTCCTGCCACTTCTTCCGAGACCTCAGGCAGTTTGTTGAATGCCCCTTTTTCTTTTTTTCCACTTGTACGAATGTTGTTAGGTTGTGAAACTAAAATAAATAGCCAGTTTTCTGGAAATTTATTATTAAATACTACAGGCGCCATTTTGGAACGCGTCTTTTTAGATCGATCTCCATAATTCGCTTTATGACCTGCATCAACTATGAATCCTCCTGTTTGGAATGCTTGAATTCCTATACTTGATACAGAAATCCTACCTGTGAGACCTGCTAATTCTTCGGTTGAACTAATTATTCCTTTAAGTCTAGAAATTGATGTGGCGGTTGCCAACGCAGTTTGTGTACCTGATCCTAATCCAACATGAGGTGGAATAACTTGTTTTGCCTCAATTTTGCATCCTCCTTCAACATGTTTTTTTCTCATAAAATTTTCAGCGAAATCCTTGATCCTTTTAGATTGATTGCCTTGAACTATGATTTTATCGGAATTTTCAACTTTTAATATTGTATTAGGTTTATTAATTGCGACACCAACTGATCCGAAGATTCGTCCTAAATCTCCTCTAATGTCAATTAATCCAAAATGTAATCTACTCGGTGTCTTTACATAAACCTTCATTTTTATTAATCACCTCTACGCAATATGAATATAAGTCGTCGACTGTTTCGGAGTAAATCGAGTTTGAGGAAACTTTATGGATAATCTTTCTGTGGTGTTCAATGAGGCTTAATAATCTCTTTACTTTTCTTTTTGATAATTTAGAATAAACTTCAACTCTAGTTGCATGTATAATGCACTCCAAAAGTGCATGTGGTGCCCGTGAATATGCTTTAATTGGCGCCATTTTTAGAGGTGTTGCCGCTATCGGTAAGCATTCGAAGGTGCCTCTATCTTTATTTTGTCTGAGGTTCTTTTTTACTAATACTGCAATTATTGCATCTGCTTTCTTAAGTTCTGGTGCCTCTAGAAACTGTGACTTTCTTAACTCCCTCAACATATCTTTATCTGAAACTTGTTTCAAACCTGTTTTGTAATGAAGTAGAGGGTCTGATGTTAAATTTACTGTTGCACGTTTTTCTCGGATCAAATTGTCATATGTTCTTGTATTAACAAACGGTCTTATTATTAGTGTGCTTGAATCTTTTAAAAAAACACCCATTGACGCAGCGTTGGCTGACTCATCTTGGTTATTAGTACATATTATTGTCTCAATAATCTGGTTTTTTTTAAAACCAAACGCATTTAGTTTTATTATTTCTTTCTGCTGCATATTATTATCCCAGTTGCCAAATACTTTAAAACAATATGTATTTCCATAATTTTAATCAAAATAATTTCGAATCTTGGATGTATCCTTTACCTATCTGGAGTGCAATTTCGCATTTCTGCAACTCCGCGCCAAGGTATGTCGCATGATCTAATCTGGATATTAATCCCAATTCTGTAACCTTCCGCGCGATCCCTAAAGCTGTTCTACCTCTGATCATCGATTCTGCTTCGCCTTTTTTCATCGGATAATAATATACTACAATTTCATCCGCTTCTCTATCCAATACAATTTTGAATGATCCAGATCTATCTAATATGCGAATCTCCTTATTATCCTCAAAAACTTTCGTCATATGTTGATCTTCTTGCAACAACGGATCATCTATTATTCTTTTATCTTTAAGGACTAACAGGGTGGCTCCAACATCTTTTGGGGGGCAATTTCTATTTTGAGCTAAACACATCATCTTTGATGCAAGTGATAGTTCCTTTACCATGCCAATTGTTTTATTACTTGCTTCGGTAGCAAGGATAATGGATGCTCCTAATTCTTGAGCTAATCCTGCTAAAATCGCACTAACACCAATCGAATCGGCGTCTATTAATTCTGTGACATTGGCTAGTCCCATAAATAAAGGAATATCCGGGTTACTTTGTCTAAATAAGTAATGCGAATAAAGTGATTGCATTAATCCCGGTGATATTAATATATCCGTTATCGGATCAGCGATTATCTTCTTTATCCCAAAATTCCGCGCCTCAGAAATAGTTTTTTCTAAAAGTGCTATTCTTTTTTTTGGTTCTTTAGGTATATATCCAGTTTTTTTATCTAATGGCACTATGACAATTGGTGTGTTTTTGGCGAAAGATGCTCCTTCTTTTAACATGTCTTTTCCAAAGCTTAAAATCAGATTAGCTCCTGCATCGACAGCTGCCTTACATTCTTCTATGTCTAAACTGTCTATGCTAACGGGCACATTAAATTTTTTCTTGATAAGTTGAACTATTCGCGATGCATCTTGAGGGTGACATTCCCCTGCTATCATCCCTACATCTATTATTGTTGCCCCGTTTTTGATATATTTCCTTGTCAAACGGACTATTTCTTCTTCAGTTTTAAGCGGTGCGTCAACAATTTCTACCATAACTCTCATTGGGAATCCTCTCCCTACCCAGATATTCCCTATTTTTATTGCCTGATCGATGTTTTGTCGAATAGCCTTCTTCTCAGCTTTCCTTAACTCGACATCTATGTTAATTTTCATTTTATCCGATAGTATTTCGCAAGCAGGGGTGATCTTTGATAGAATAATTTGATCTATTAATTCAAGAACTTTTGGAATGTCGGCCGCATATTTAGGGCCTTTGAAAACCTTTTTTCCAAGATTTTTTTCTATTTGTGAAACATCTCCAAAGACTAGGCCTGGTACCAGAATAATGTCTATTCTCTGTATTCTGGTTTTCTTAAGTTCCCTCGCGATGTATTTTGAATTCATCAGAGCTGCAACAGGCATAGGCAGAACTACGACTTCTGTTTCTACCTTGCTTTTTGCAGCGTAATATTTTACAACTTCACCGGCCAATTTAGCTGTAACTAATAGAACCTTCATTAAGTAATCTGTGATTATCAGCTACATTTATCCTTGTTGTAAATTTCTGAAAAAATATGAATTACATAAAGCGATAGATTTGTTAGCAATCTCTTGATAGTTATGAAAGCCAGTTTAGTTGAATGAAGTTTTCTGGGGCTCCTCTCTATTAACTTTATCTTGAGTCATTTAATAGTTAAAAAAATGTTTATCCAACCCCACTCGTTCTTATCTCTAGATCCCCTGTAAATGGCTGAGTTGTACCAAGTATTAGCTCTAGATATTTAATAGATGATGTCTATTTTTATAAATATAGGTATTTATGCATATTACATATCTTAATCTCTAACAACTTGGTAACAGAAGTTGAAGTTAAAGTCATGAACCAGCTTTCCGATATGATAATCGATATTAATAATGGCCTTGATCCTTCAATCCTCGCAAGTTGGTATAAAAAAATCGAAGAAGAAGTAAAACAGATCTGCTCCGCGCATCTCCGAGGCAGCATTGCCGTAATCCAGGACCCACTATTGCCAATGAAGTTCGAATTAAAGTCCTCTAAACGTGCTGTGCCTTTTATTATTGAAGTTATTGAAGATTTCTTAACTCAAATGCCTTTTGCAACAAGACTCTATTTCCAAAAACTTGAAGAAATTATTATCAAGGAATCCCAAAGTTATCCAAGAAAGGTTAATTGAGTAAAAACCTCTTTATTTGTCAGAACATTTATTATCTAACCTTTGGATAGATGCTACGAGTTCTAATTGTTAATCGGGGAGTTCTTTACATTCATTAATGACTCAATACTGGTGCTGTTTGTGATTAGTTTAGCAGGTATTTTTCTTTACGAGTTAGAATCCAGAAGACGCGAAAAAAGCTAGAAGAGGAGCATGGTGGACGCCCCGAGATCAGAAGCATTAGTTAATCTTAACATGAAAAAACTTGGCTTTAATGATCTCACAAAAATACAGAAAAAGGCTATCCCCGTAATTATTAGAAAAAAAGACTGTCTCTTAGTAGCGCCAACTGGGAGCGGGAAGACCGAAGCAGCGGTAATACCCGTCCTTACAGATATCTCCACAAAAAAGGATATCCCAAAAGGCGTCAAATTATTATATATCACCCCCCTTAAATCTCTAAATCGAGATATCTTCCGCAGAATAATAATTTATGCTGAGACACTTGGTCTAAAAGCTGATGTTAGACATGGTGACACTCCTTCATCATCAAGAACTAAAATGGTAAAGAACCCACCAGATATTTTAATTACAACTCCTGAAACGTTTGCAATATTATTAGTTAGCCCAAAAATGAAATTCAACTTAAAATCTGTTGAATGGGTGATTGTTGATGAGCTCCATGAATTATTAGGAAATGAACGCGGTGTCCATTTAACAATCAGTTTAGAAAGATTAGTTAATTTTATTGGTCATCCTGTAACACGTATAGGTTTGTCTGCTACATTAGGAAATTTACGCGCTGCAGGAAACTTTTTAGTAGGTTCAGGAAAGAAATGCGCTATTCTAGTCGGCAGCGAACATCGTAAGTATGACATTATCTGCAATTATGTGAATGGACCTGTTTTAAAACTAACCAAAGAATTAATGACTCATCTCCGAAATATTGGAATAATAGGTACGAGCGTAATTATTTTTACAAACACAAGAGTTGAAGCGGAGTACATCAGTGCTGCAATGAAAGCTGAGGCACCCGAGTTGGACATTTTAGTTCATCATGGCTCCTTATCCAAAGAGATCCGCGAAGAAGCTGAAGAAAAGCTCAAAAGCGCCGAGTCAAGCATAGTCATATCAACATCTTCTTTAGAATTAGGTTTGGATATTGGGGAAGTCGATCTTGTGGTTCAAATCGGATCTCCAAGGCAGGCTATAAAACTAATTCAAAGAATTGGGCGAAGCCGGCATCAAATAGGGCGGACTGCTAAAGGATTCATTTTTACAAATAAGATTGATGATGAAATTGAAGGAAAAGCACTTATCAGGCGGATCTCTGAAGAATCCTTAGAAGAATGTGATATCCATTTCTCGGCTTTGGATGTTTTGGCTCATCATATATCTGGAATGGTTTTAGAATCGCGAAATGTTAGCGTTTCTCAAATTCAAAGTATTATTACCCGCGCGTATCCATTTAAAGACGTCTCAATTGCGGAAACTGATTCTTGCCTAGAATTATTAAAAGCCCAGAATATAATATGGTATCGCGATGGGTTGGTACGGAAAAGAGGGCTGACGACGCTCGAATATTACTATCAAAACATTTCAACAATACCTGATATCTTGCAATTTGATGTTTTTGATGTCTCATCAAATAAACGAGTTGGGCGATTAGATCAAGTTTTCGTCGGGGAATATGGTGAACCTGGTAAACCGTTTACTCTAAGGGGTGCTCCTTGGAAAATTGTTTCGGTTGATGATGACGCGAAGTGTGTAAACGTAGAACCACTTCCTAAGGAAATGGCGGTTGTACCTAAATGGGTCGGCGAGTTAATTCCAGTAGACTTTGAGACTGCGCAAATTGTTGGGAAGATGAGGCGAGAAGTGATCCATGGATCAAAAGAATATAGTTCTGAACTTACAAACGCGTTAATTAAAACAAAAGATCTTCTAGGTATAATCCCTGATGAACAAAATATAATTATCGAGATGAGAAAAGGGACATCAACTGTTGTGATTCATTCATGCTTAGGAACCAAAGTAAATCAAACTATCTCCACATTATTATCCACTTTAATATCTTCAAAAACAGGTTTCCTTGTTGAAGCTAGGTGTGATCCTTACCGAATCCTACTTTCATCTCAAGGCTTAATTTCGCCTTCACACATTACTGAATCTCTACAAGATTCTCACGGGTTAGAAGATATACTCACAGTCGCAGTTATAGGAACACATCCTCTTAACTGGAAAACATGGAATGTTGCAAAGAAATTCGGAGTTATAGCTCGTGGCGCGCAATATAATAGGCGAACAGCTCGCCTCATTCAGGAAAGATATAGGACGACCCCGTTATACAAGGAGGTCCAAAGAGAATTGTTTCTAGAGAAATATGATGTTGAAAAAACAAAACAAGTTATTTCAGAAATACAAAAGAATGTTATTCGGCAAAAAACTGTGTCTACGCTGAATTTTTCACCTTTAGCCAAACCGATCCTCAATTTTGCCTCCAGTTTCAGCGCAATGCCACACAGCTTAGACCAAACAGTATTTGAGCTCGTAAAAGAACGGCTTTTAAAAACAAAGCAGAAAATCATCTGTTTATCCTGCGGGAAATGGGAAAGAATCGTGAAAACTAATGAAATCCCGACTAAAATTGTATGTGGCTTGTGTAAATCAAAGATAATCTCTACAACATATAGGACTGATGAAGATGCTTCAAAAATAATCATTAAGATGAAAAAAGGATATAAATTATCTAAAGATGAAAATATAAAACTTCGCAAACTATGGAAAACTGCGTCACTTATACAGAATTTCGGGAAGATGACGTTCATAGCTTTTGCAGGTCATGGTGTTGGGCCTGACACAGCTGGCCGACTTTTACGTAATTATCTGGACGAAGAAAAACTTGTGAAAGATATTTATCGCGCTGAAAAGAATTATATTTCTACCAGAGGTTTTTGGGATACATAATTTATTATGTTTGTTCTCTATTTTCCAAGCTAACCTTATTTTTATTTAATTATTAGATGTCGATAATTTCTAATCTTTACCTTTAGATATAGCTGCTCCCTATCTTATATTGGCTTGAGCTGCCGCTAATCTAGCAACAGGTACTCTATATGCTGAACAGCTAACATATGTTAGGCCAGCTTTATGGA
>CAYNJB010000050.1:0-7245 GCA_964397515.1 uncultured Nitrosopumilales archaeon
GCAAATCCGAGTTTGAAGTAATAAAAAAATATTTAGAAGTGATACAAAGCAGTTCTTTTGTAGAATATGAGAAAGAATTTGCAAAACGAGTTGTAAATGCTCTTTCGAATAAATATCTATCTCCAAAACCAACAGAAATAAAACTAGTTAAATTTATCCAAAAAATTGTTAATAATATTAATGGATTGTCCAGCAGCGATAAAAATTATGAATTATCTACTCAAGCTATATTCATCCAGGGCAAAAAGTCAATGGTGAATTTTGAATACTCAAAGGATGACAAACCCCGAGAACTTGGAGACCTGATATTCATTATTTCCATCATTTTTAAAGGCAAAATATGGTTCCAGAAACTCACAATAAACCAATTCAAGAAGGATAAAAACAAAGTTCGTAATATTCGATGGGGCGTTAACGATAAGAAGCAACTCTATCTATTATCTAGAAATATCATTATTACCATGAATAGTATGATTCTGTGGTTCCACCTTTTTGGTCTTGGTTTGTGTGGATTTACTGCGGTTATTAACAGGTATAGCTATTCTGATCTGTGGTAGAGTATGGCAGGTATGTAGTTCTATATATGAAGATAGATAACGCAAATCCTATTATTGTCATGCCTACAAATAGTGCAGATGTATTCCAATAACCTAAGATGTGAGCTTGCAACGCCAATAAAGAAAAAATGATTTGCAATACTACTATTCCAACCATTATTATGGGTGCAATAATACTCCGAATGTTACTTTTCTTCATCTCTTGATAATCACTTTTTGTTGTATCTACGTTTTCCTGAATTTTCTTTTTAAGATTTGCAAGAATTATAGATGGAATGAAGATCATTAGAACAATTGCTAATCCCACCGCGGCTGCTTGCGTGAGCGGTATTGTTTGTCCAGGTGTGACATATCCCCAATAAGTAAATACAATGATGCAAATTGCTAACGATACAGCAAACGCAGTATAGAATGGACGAGTTTTAGGATGACGATTTCCTTCAGTATCAATAAAGGGAATTACAAGTAATATGGCAAGCAAGCCAACTACTAAAAGGATTCCAACCTCAAATATTGGAAGTCCAGTTTTGAATATTGCGTAAAGTGCTAGAAGATACCATTCCGGTTCTACTGGTGGGGTTCCGACTAGTGGCTCAAACTTTAACCCCATTTCGATCGGCATCAAGCTAGCGATTACTACTATAACTCCAGAGATTAACACAATTCCTGAGATTTCTGATAAAAGAAGGTTTGGAAAGAATCTTACAATTGTTCTATCCTGGCGTTCACTGTAGGGCTCCGATACTCGGTGTTCCCGTATTAAGAGAAAATGGATCATCAAACCTAAAATTATTAGTCCAGGCAACAATACAGTGTGAAACGTGGCAAATCGGCCGAGCATCTCCGGCAGGCCACCGCTACCTATGAGTAGCGAAAATAAGCCTTCTCCTAAATAAGGTATGGATAGTAGTATTCCTGAGCCGATAAATGATGCGGCTACTGCCATCTCGGTCAAAGGTAAAATATATCCGGTATATGCTGTTAAAATCACCAAAACCCCTATTATGATCCCAATCATCCAAGTAAGTTCTCTTGGTTTCCTATAAGCTGCGGTAAGAATAATTCGGAAAAAATGGAGTACCGCAAAAAAAATCATAAAGTCTGCTGCATATCTGTGGATCCCGCGTAATACACCGCCATATGGCAGTATATTGGTTATTGTCCCAACACTTTCATATGCGATTTCGACTACTGGTTGATATCCAATAGATAGAAAGATTCCCGTAATAGCAAGTAATATCCCACAAGCAGTCGCTAATCCTCCTAACCCATATAATGGATTAGTAGCATATTTGGGTACTTCTTTATCAAGGTTGAGTCTTTTTGCAAACCAAGAGACAATTGTATTATTATTTTTATCCTTCAAACGGATCTCAATCTACTCTTTAATAGTTACCCCTAAAGCATAGATGTCGCCTACATCATCAACCTCGATTTGAACTTCAGGCAATGGTTTTCTTGGTGGCATTTTAATGACTGCGCCAGAAAAAGGGTCAAAGATGCCACCATGACAACTGCATTCTATCTGGTTATCTTTCCCTTCATAATGAACAGTGCATCTTAGATGTGTACATATTGCTGAATATGCTTTTAGTTCTCCTGATGGAAGACGAATCAATAGACAAGGTCCAGTAATGTCATGCTGCCTTATATCACTAAAAGGATAGGTAAAGGCTTTAACATTGCTTTTGGACATATCTTTAGAATTAGCTATTTTTTTCCTCTCATATACTATTTCTCTAGCTCTGATACCTGAGCTCCCCAAGAGTAGAGTGCTTAATCCAAAAATTCCTGAGATAACAAGAAGATATTTACAGAATGTTCGTCGAAAATTAGAATTACCGCCCGCATCTGCTTTGTGATCCGAAGATTTTTTGCTCAACACTGCTTTCTCTGTTATAGTGATTAATATTCTTATTGAATTATAAAAACGCATTAAATATTCCCGAACAAATCAATGGAATATGGAGGAACTTTTTTGCCGGCGAAAAACTCTTGAAGTTGCCCAAGATATTCTGCCCAATATGCTATATCCACTTTTTTCAAAATAAATACTTAGTTATTTGATTATGTCGAAGATTATACCTATTTTAGGCCTTTTGCGTATATAGGTTTATTGTTAGCCTTTTTGTACGTCTAGGGTGAAAACCTTATCAGATAAGAGTATATACATTCTCTGGAATATCTTCAGAGTTTACAGAGTTAATCTTATTAGTTGGTTTTAAGAAGTTAAGATAATAATTAAGATCGAGTTGTATTTGAATTGCAGAAGATTCCTCAGACTAACAATTCCAAAACACAGGATGACACTTGGATACCTACAACATGTTGGATGTGCTATAATTCATGTTCAATCCTGGTCCATAGGGTAAACGGAGTTATCATCAAAGTCGAGGCAGATCCAAATAACCCACAGAATGATTCGCGGATATGCCCTAAGGGTGGTTCAGCAATTATGAACTACTACAATCCTCTAAGAGTGACCAAGCCACTTCGAAGAACTAATCCGAAAAAGGGGCTTGACCAAGATCCTAAGTGGGAAGAAATTAGCTGGGATGAAGCTTACAAGATTATTGTTGATAAGTTGGTTGAAATCAGGAAGAGAGATCCTCGCCGCGTTGTTTTATCAACCTTTGATATTCATTGGCCAACGACATGTATGTTCGCTTTTGCTACAGCATATGGCACCCTTCCTAGTAACATATATTTTGGTCCGGCTGCGTATTGGTGTGGGAATGGTTTTCACCCAATAACCATGATGGTACATGGGACGTTTTGGGCAGACTCTGACAGAGATCAATGCAAATATTTGATCCAACTAGGGACAGGTACTGGAGGGATCGTTAATCATCTTCCTCCAAAACATGCCCTAAAAACTGCAGATGCAAAAATGAGAGGAATGAAGTTTGTAGTAGTAGATCCAACATGCACAAACGTCGCCTCCAAGGCAGATGAATGGGTCCCAATTAGGCCTGGCACGGATGGAGCATTTGCGTTGGCTATGCTTAATGTTCTGCTGAATGAACTTGTGGTGTACGATGCCCCATACTTAAAACAGCATACAAATGCCCCATACCTTGTTGGGCAAGATGGACATTACATTCGGGATATGGAATCTGGAAAACCTTGTGTATGGGATGCAGTTGACAGTAAGTCAAAGTGTTTTGATGATGTAAGTGTAAAGGACTGTACAATTCTAGGAGAGTACAAGGTTAATGAAGTCAAATGTATCCCCGCTTTCCAGCTATTAAAAAATAGCGTTAAAAAGTGGACACCTGAGGCGGCATCAAGAGTAACAACTATACCTACAGAAACCATTCGACGAATTACTAAGGAGTTTGCTGAGGCCTCGAACATAGGTGGAACAATAACAATCCAAGGTGTTGAGCTACCTTATAGGCCCGTAGCCGTAGATTGGAGCAAGGGCACGTCTGGACATGCACATGCTTACCTAAGCTGCTGGTCAATAGCTCTCTTGAACATAGTTGTTGGAGCTATAGGGGTTCCAGGTAGCTGGCTTGGACAGAATCCTGTCAACCTTACTGGCCCAAAATGGGGGCCTGAAACCAGTAGAGATGGTCTGCTAATCCCATCTAAACACCCTTTAGCTCGAAGCACTAATGATCCTTATCCAAGCAGGATTGTTACTCGTCCTCAGAGTTTTACGTGCTTCGAATTATTTCCTGTTGCACCATATTCTGACACGATGTTTATTCCTAATCTAATGAATCCTGAATTGTTTAATGTAGGATATATGCCAGAATTTTGGATTGTGGCTCGAGCCAACCCTGTCTTCAACACAGTTAATGCTAATGAAGCTTGTGAAGCTTTAAAGAAAATACCATTCATACTTAGCATTGCTTTTGAGTTAAATGAAACCGCGCAGATTGCTGACATAGTTTTACCGGACGCGCATAGTTTTGAACGACTAGAACCATTTCCAAACGAACCCTACTCTTGGCAGAATAGTGGAATGGATCCATGGGTCTATCTGTTCAGGCAACCAATAGTAAATTCCCCTCCAGGGGTTAAGAGCTGGACAGAGTATCTGTTTGACATAGCTGAAAAAGCAGGCTTTCTTCCAGACATGTATGCTATGTTGAACATCATCTTCGACATGAATCCTCCTTATGTCCTTGACCCACACAAAAAATATACGTATGCTGAAATCTGCGATATTGCTCTTAAGTCAAAGATTGGGCCTGACCACGGTCTAGATTATATGAAAAAACACGGATACTATGTAATGCAGAAAAAGGTCCAAGAAGCATACCCTAGGCCATTCTTGAAAGGCAGAGCTCCAGTCTACCTTGAACATTTGATTCAAGCAGGTGAAGATGTCAAGAAAACGACAAAGGAGATGAGTCTTAAGTGGGACACATCGGATTACATACCCCTACCTGATTGGCACCCATGTCCAGGATACAATCCCAAGTCACCTGAATACGATCTATTCGCAACATGCCATAAGATTCCACAACACACATTTGGATTCAGTTTGAATAACCCGTGGCTTAAAGAATTGGGTAGCACCGTAGGGCCATGGAATTATGGGATCAAGATACATACTTCAGCAGCGGCCAAAAAAGGCATCGAGAATGGAGACGAAATCTGGTTAGAATCTGAGTGGGGGTACAAAACTAGAGGCAGAGCAGTTGTGACTGAAGCAGTTCACCCTGAAACTGTCTCAATATCAGGTCAATTCGGAAAGTTAGCTTTGGGTGAACCTGTAGCAAGGGGCGTTGGTCCAAGCTGGAATGCTTTGGCGACTAACCAACTAGAGTACATCGACAAGTTGTCTTCAGCTCACGATATGTGTATTCGGGTCAAAGTCTATAAGACTTAGTTAACATTGAAGAAATAAATACTACCCCAAGATGCTGAAGACAAGTTTGAGTTATGGTGTGTAACAGATGGTAACCGCGGCGAGACCATACAGAAGATGTGAAAACAAGATAACTAGATTATCGGTTACCTATTTAGGGACAATAAAAACCATACTAAGAAAAGATCAAGAAGATGTAATCCTGTATAAAAATGCAACTCCGTTCAGGATCGAAGAAGAAACCAAAATAATGCAAGTCAAGAAGTTATTGCGTAGATTGGGGCATACTTTAGGGCTGCGATCAAATATGGATCAACAAACCGTTACTAATGTAATTGATCGACCTGTTACTCTTGAAGAAGGCTCTGAAATAAGAGCGTTATTAGACAAGCTAATACAGAAATATGGAGAATATCTCAAAGCAAATATTCAAAACACTGAAGGAGATTTGCTTAGGGGTGTATTCATTATCGTCAACGGAGAAAACATCAGGAATATGCAAGGATTGAACACAAAAATACAGCCTGACGCTCAGATCCAAATTGCTTTAGTACCTGCAACTATTGCAGGTTAATTAGACAACTCTAGAAGAGTAAGGCATCAACAATTATATTAATTTTTTTTAAGAGTTAATTTTTTTGACATATTTAATAGAACCTTTGCTTATCATATTTGTATTCTTTTTAACCAAATTGTCGACGTCGACTAAACTTCTAGCAGTATCTCAGTCCTGGAAGTTTTATAGCAAAGAGTAAATAATGATAGGAACGTCACTTATCTGATATAAATTGAACCGTAAACTGAAAGTAATCCAATATGGAGTAGGATTTATCGGATCCGAGATCATAAAAACTGCTCTAAAGAAAAAAGGGCTTGAATTTGTTGGAGCCATCGATGTTATCAATGTGGGGAAGGATCTTGACGAAGTTCTGAAGATTGGTAAAAAATTGGATGTAAAAATATCCAACGATGCGGAGATTGAACTTTCAAAACATAAACCGGATATTATTCTACACTCTACATCTTCTTATCTAAAAGATGTATATCCCCAACTAGTTGGGTGCATAGAAGCTGGAGCGAATGTTATCTCGACTTGTGAAGAACTGTCGTACCCCTATCTGAAGCATCCAGACTTGTCGAAAAAGATAGATAACCTAGCGAAAGAGCATCAGGTGACAGTATTAGGCACTGGCATCAATCCTGGCTTCCTTATGGACGTACTGCCCATAACACTCACTAGCGTCTGCCAGGATGTCAAAAGAGTGAAAGTAACGAGACAGATAGACGCAGGAAAGAGGAGGATGCAGTTTCAGAAAAAGATTGGAGCAGGATTGACCGTTGATGACTTCGGAAAAAAGATTAGTGAAAAGACCATTACTGGACATGTGGGTCTAGCTGAATCTATCGGGATGATAGCGGATACATTAGGTTGGAAGCTGAGCAAAATTGATCTAGGTACCCCCGAACCTGCAACTGCGCAATTTTATGTAGATAGTCTACACGCCAAGGTTCAGCCTGGGCAAGTAGCAGGTTTGAGGCAGGTGGCACATGGACTTATTGGTCGCGAAAAAATCGTGACTTTTGATTTCAGGGCATATTTGGGCGCTGCCGAAGAATTCGATAAAATAGAGATAGTCGGAAAGCCGCCCGTAAACCAAAAGATATCACCATGTATTCATGGAGATACCGCAACCGCTGCCATGGTCGTCAATGCGATTCCGAGAGTTGTTCGTGGAAGACGCGGTCTGGTGACGATGAGAGACCTCCCAGTTCCAGCCTGTGTATTGGGCGATGTGTCTGAGAGCATCAAGGAATGAGAAACGAAGATATATGATAGCAATCTCGATCTTGATCAGGTGCGTG
>CAYNJB010000051.1:0-7070 GCA_964397515.1 uncultured Nitrosopumilales archaeon
AGCGGGCCCGCAGGGATTTGAACCCTGGATTTCCGGCTTTCTCCTTTTTAAAATCGGAGGCATTCGCCAAATCTTTTGATTGTCAGCGCCTTGATCCAGTCTAGGGATTCAAGTATATTTTGCACATGTCCTTGCTAGGCCACGGGCCCGCATTAAACATAAAAGATGTTTGATAAGAATCTTTCAGAAAAAGATGATATGGTAGTATTTGTAACCTGAGACGTTGAGCTATTGATGCTAAAGGCGTTAGCTGTAGATGTTGATGGAACAATAACAAGTAACGGAGGAAAGATCAACTTCAAAGCTGTATCTGCCTTAAGATGGATGGAACGGTTGGGAAAACAAGTTATTTTAGCTAGCGGGAGAACGCATTTGGAGCTATATACTTTAGCTGCTTACTTTGGCACCACACGAGTAGTTGTTGGAGAAAATGGGGGGGTTGTAGCTATTCTCCCAGATAAAATTGTGCTTTTAGGTGATAAATCTAAATGTTTAGAGGCTTACGATTTTCTGACTAAGAAATTCCCAAAAGTAGTTATGAAGCAGACCTATCCAAGATTTACGGATGTGGTGTTGCAGAGGACATTCAATTTAGAGGAGGGGCGAAAAATGATTAAAGAAAATAATTTACCAATTGAATTAAGTGATTCAAAATATGCGTTTCACGTTAATCTTATAGATGTTAATAAATCAAAAGGATTAAACTTAGCTTTACGGTATATTTCAGTTAAACCTGAAGAAGTTGTCGCAATCGGAGATAGTGAGACGGATATCCCCATGTTTAACTTTTGTGGTTATGGTATAGCATTAGCAAACGCACCTGATAAGGCCAAAAAAGCAGCGTCATATGTAACAGAACGTAGCATGGGCGAAGGTTTAGTTGAAGCAATAGATCATGTTGCTGATAGATTCTTTAAAGTTCAACTGACAAAGTGAATTAGTATGAGTTTCAGCGTTTTCAAGAAAGAAGTAAAACAAATTATAGAACAATCAATTCGGGATAATGGCTTTCCAGAAGTATCTTTTACTCTTGAAGAACCGCCAACATCTAATCTCGGTGAAATGTCTACAAATATAGCTTTCCAGCTTGCTAGGAAAATAAAGCGTAATCCCATGCAAGTATTGCATAGTCTGGGCGAAAAAATTTCTTTAATTAAAGGAGGATTGGTGGAGAGTTTTACATTAGATTCGCCAGGATATATTAACTTTAAACTTAATTTTCAGGCATTAGCTTTACAGTTATTGCCTTCAATTCAAGAAAAAAATAAGCTAAAGACATTGAACCTAGGACAAAGTCAAAAAATAACCGTAGAACACACAAGCGTTAACCCAAATAAAGCACTTCATATCGGGCATCTACGGAATGTTGCCTTAGGTGACTCATTAGCTAGACTACTTCGATACACCCATCATAATGTTCAAGTTTTGAATTATGTAGACGACTCCGGTTCCCAAGTGGCTGATCTTCTAGTCGGATTTTTGCATTGCAACTATCCTTTAGAACCGCTAAACAATGTTAAATTTGCCCAATATTGTGGAGACACTGTTTACGTAAAGGTAAATGAAATGTATCCAGTTAAACCTGAACTAAAAGAAAAACAAAAAGTAATTCTCCAAGAAATTGAGACTACAGGTTCTGAAAAAGCTAAACTAGCTAAGAAAATAACTAATAGAATACTATCCGAACAGCTAAAGACATGCTGGAGGTTTGGAGCACTTTATGACTGCTTAGTTTTTGAATCACATATATTGGAGTCCAGACTTTGGGATAAAATCTTTGAAGAGCTTAAGAAGAAAGAGATTACCCATATTATGGACGAAGGTAAACTCAAAGGTTGCTGGATAGTTGAAGTAGAAGGAGAAGACGAGGGCGAAGAAAAAGTTTTGGTACGAGGAAATGGTACAGTGACATACATAGCTAAAGACATACCATTTGCAGCTTGGAAAATTGGTTTATTTGATGATCCATTTAGATACAAAGAATACGATAAGCAACTAAATGGATCAATATTATGGTCTACAGATGTTAATAATGGACAGACTGAAATAAGCTTTTCAGGGGCAGATAAAGTAATAACAGTAATCGATCACAGACAAGCAAGACTACAAAGGATAATTAGTTCTGTGTTATCTAGACTCCGAGATATAGACTTACAAAATAAGTATAGACATTTAGGGTATGCAGTTGTCTCTTTGTCTACATCAACAGTAAAAGAATTAGATTCGAATAAAGAAAAGAGGACTTTTCTTCATATGTCTGGGAGAAAAGGAGTGTACTTGAACGCAGACAATGCTTTAGACGCATTGAAAAAAAGAGCATTTGACGAGACCAAGAAAAGAAACACTGCTAAAGATGAGACTTGGCTGAATATTATTGCAGAGGGAATAGCCGTTGCCGCACTACGTTTTGTTCTGCTAAAACAAGATCTTGATAAAATCATAGTTTTTGATCTAGATGAGGTCTTGAGATTAGATGGCGAAACTGGCCCATATGTACTATATTCTTATGTTAGATCTGTAAGAATATTAGAGAAATCAGGTGAACCAATCCAAAATGAAGTTAAAATCACTCAAAACTTGGAACCACAAGAATTAAAACTGCTTAAAGACATTTCAAAATTTGATATAGTTCTTGAAGAAAGCGTAAGAAATCTTTCAATAAAAAATCTTTCAAGATATGCATTGCTCCTCTGTTCAGACTTTAACCAATTTTATGAAAAAACCCCGGTCCTAAAGTCAAATGATCCGTCAACAAGAGCTTTTAGACTTATGTTGGTTAGAGGATTTAAAGTAGTATTGCAGGAGATAATGGATATCTTAGGGCTGCCAATATTAGAGCAAATTTAATCACATACCTACGATCCGCGCCGAAGGCTTTTTCTTAGGAAATTATTGATCTTATCTAAAGCCTCTTCAAGAACAGCAGGTGTTGGCAAAAAAACCAAGCGAAAATGCTGAGCCTTCCCAAAACCTGAACCAGGTACTAAGCATACGCCAGTCTCCTTAAGAAGATCTTCGACAAACTCTTTATCAGTTTTCCATTTAGTATTAGATAAGTCAATTTTTGGAAATAAGTAAAAAGCACCTTCAGGAATATTTGTGCTAATAATTTCATTCTCAAGAAGTCGTTTAACACAAATGTCCCTCCGTATTCTTAACTTGTTAATTAGATCTGTAATATGATTTTTCGGTCCTTTTAACGCAGCAACACCCGCTTTCTGAACCGGGGTGTTTGCACACAATCTAATTCTCGCGGTTTTTAAAACACTCTCTTTAATGACATCTAGAACCCCATTTGGGTTATGGAAATACATGTACCCTAACCGCCACCCAGTCATAAGATGAACTTTTGAAAAACCATTAAATCCTATTACAGGAACTTCATTAGCTACCTTTGCAGTTGGAATATGTGTACCCGAAAATATTATCTCATCATATACCTCATCAGAAATAAGCGGGATATTATTTTCAGCGGCAATTTGAATTATTTCTTTGATAATCTTTTCTGACCACACGGCACCAGTTGGATTGTTTGGATTTACTAGGAGAATAGCTTTAGTTTTCCTAGATATCTTTTTCTTAATATCATCAAAACTAGGATTCCAATTTTCTTCTTCTAAAGTCTCATAAGTTACAGGTATCCCTCCATAGAACTTGATATATGACCTATAGCTTGGATATGTTGGTGAAGGTAGAAGAATTTCATCACCTTCATCTACAAGGACGCCTAACAACATTTGAATGGCCTCAGAAATCCCGCTTGTAATTATTATTTCATCTTCAGGAATGTTAACATGCTGAGTTGAAAGTTTATAGGATATTGCACTTCTAAGATCATGTTGGCCTTCTGAAGCGGAATACATATTGTAATTATCTTTGACAGCGTCAATTAATGCTTCTTTGATATGGTTAGGTGTCTTAAAATCAAATTTAACTGGGTCACCAATATTTAGATGAATGATTTTTTGACCAGACTTCGCAATTTTTGACGCCAATACAGCTATTTCTCGTATAGCATACTCTAATTCGGTAGATCTCTTAGTAGGCGATAACTTTTCCAATGGGCTTCCCAAGAACCATATATCTGCAGGTTATTATTTTTGTTCCTCCAACTACTTCACTTAAACTATTATCGTTAAGATAAGCAGAAAAGGTCATAACCTAATGCATGTTATACAAAGACCAGTAGCCCGGTCGTCTAGCGGTCAACCCATAAAATAGGGCTATGGATACCGGCCTCTGGATCCCAAATGGGAAAAGGAAGGGGTTAGCCGGCGGCGGCAGTTCGAATCTGCCCCGGGCTACCAATTTATCTCGACGTTTTTTTTCAAAGTTACAAAGAATAAAAATTGATACTGCATATATGATGTAAATAATAGTAATAAACAGATATTGTGCTTAATTCTGAATCATCTCAATTGATTATTATTCAAATTCATTTTAGTGATTCTGCTAATTTAATCATTTTATGCTGAGGCGCGCTTAATTAGAAGGTAAACTATATAGAAACCTTGTTAAAAGGAAAAGGGTTACATCTTGACATCTTCACATAAACCTAAATGGACATTCATCTTAATAGCTACTGCCGTATTAGGTTTTGTTATTCAGCAAGCTACATCACCATTTTGGCTTTACGGAGCTTTTTTCCCCGCATATATATTCCAATTTCCTTGGTCTTTCATAACGGCAATATTCTTACATTCTGATTTCACACATCTTTTTTTTAATATGTTTGCTTTATTTTTCTTTGGGATTCAATTAGAAAAAATGATTGGTAGACGAAGATTTCTTTTCATCTTTTTTTCGTCTGGAATAATTGGGAATATAGGTTATTTATTATCCGCAAGTAACCCGTTCACTCCAGCTATAGGCGCATCAGGCGCAGTATACGGTGTGATGGGAACTTTAGCCACGTTGGCACCTTTTATGTTAATTTTTGTATTTGGGATGCTTCCTTTACCTATGATTTTGGCAGCCGCCTTATGGATCATTATTGATATTGCCGGTCTTTTTGCACCCTCTGGGATCGCAAATGGTGCTCATCTTGGAGGAATGGGGGTCGGTATTATTTTTGGACTTTATTTACGGTTGAAATATAAGAAAACGCAATCCTCAAGTTGATCGCTTTTTATATAATCCTATCGATAATTTGATAAATGGATTATTCATAAGAGTTGATGTGAAGCGCAAAACAACCCGAATAATAGCAATTTTTATTTTAGTACTTTTTGTTTTATCATCATTAATGACTGGACTGATTGCGTTATTATCGTAAAACAATTATGATAGCAACAACTAATAAGGATAATTTTATGACTGGTCATCATTTACCGATTGGATAGGAGATATTAGTTAGAATGACTCATTGGCTTGTTGCGCCTGGACCCGCTTCTGAATTATTGGGTGCGGCGATAGCTAAAAGATTAGGTTGTGGGACTGTGGGCGTTGAGTCAACAATTTTCCCGGATGGAGAAGTTAAATTAAAATTATCAAAAGAAGTTTCGAATGAGTCGATAATAATTGTTCAATCAATCTACCCGCCAGTTGATAGACATCTGTTTCAACTTATCCTGTTAGCTCATCGATTAAGTGAGGAAGGAGCTAAGGTATTCGCGTTTGTACCATACTTAGCTTATGCGAGACAAGACAGAGAGTTTCTAAAAGGTGAAATAACTAGCTTGTCTGTAATTGCTAGACTTATGAGATCTGTAGGTATAAGACGTTTAGATACCATAGATATTCACAGCGTAAAGGGCCTTGGTTTTTTTTCTTTTCCAAGCTATAGTCTATCCGCTGTTCCTTTGTTAGCTAACTATTTTAAAGAAAAAACCGGGTTAAAGAAACCCATTGTTATATCTCCAGACGCTGGAGCCGCTTCTAGGTCTGAAGGGTTCGCCGATATTTTAGGAGCTGGGTTAATAATCATGAAAAAATCACGAGATAGATATACTGGAGAAGTGACTATACAAGATGATTTTGGATCTATAAAAGATCGAGATGTTATTTTAGTTGATGACATTATTAGTACGGGTGGAAGTATAGAGAAAGCAGCTTTACTTCTGAAAAAGAACGGGGCTAGGAAGATCTTTGCTGCATGTACCCATCCACTTTTAATTGGAGACGCTTTAAAGAAAATAACCGACGCAGGTGTTACTGAAGTGATTGGTACAAATACATTACCCGGTCCTGTATCAAAAATTGATGTATCATCTTTATGCGCTAAACACCTCTCAACCGTGTGTGTTTAGAATAAGAAAAAATTAAAATATTTAGAAGGGTGACCTTTTGGGTAAATTAAAAATAATCTTTTTAGGTACTTCATCGGCAATTCCTACAAAGGAAAGAGGACTTACATCCATTGCTGTTAGACGCGAAAATGAGCTTATTCTATTCGATGCTGGAGAAGGCACTCAAAAAGCATTAACTTATGCAAGATTAGGTCTTAACAGACCTACTAAGATACTAATATCTCATCTTCACGGCGATCATTGCTTAGGAGTCTTAGGTCTTCTACAAACTATGTCTATGGCCGGTAGAGATAAACCGCTAACATCGTATGGGCCTCCAAAATTTGCCTCTTTCATAAAAAGCAGTATCCGATATCTCGCATTTGGATTAACTTTTGATCTAACTATCCATAATGTGAAAGATGGAATTGTGGTCGAGGAAGATGAGTACACAATATTCGCTTGCAAAGCCGAGCATAATCGAACAAACTATGCTTATGTAATAGAGGAAAAGCCTAGACCTGGGATCTTCTATGCTGAAAAAGCGCAAAAATTGGGAATCCCCAAAGGAAAACTCTGGTCAAATCTTCAACATGGGGCAAAAGTTACCTTCAAAGGGAAGACGTTCACACCTGATCAGGTAGTTGGACCTAGAAGAAAAGGCCTGAAGATCGGCTATTCAGGAGACACTAGAACTAACGCCAAGCTAGTCAAATTCTTTACAGGGTGTGATATACTAATATTTGATTCAACTTATTCTGATATACATAGAGAAAAAGCTAAAGAGAACGCTCATTCAACTGCGAAGGACGCCGCAACACTAGCAAAGGCGGCCGGAGTTAA
>CAYNJB010000052.1:0-6771 GCA_964397515.1 uncultured Nitrosopumilales archaeon
ACATGTATTAGTTCTTTATCAGTTAAAGTTTATTATAGAGAGGTTAGACTTTTCTATTAGGGATTAAGGAAGAGAATTATTTGGCGCTGCATGTTTATAATACGTTTACAGAAAAGGCGGAAATATTCAAAACTGTGGATATGAATAAAGTGAAGATATTTGTTTGCGGCCCAACTGTCTATGACTTTATACACTTAGGTCATGCAAGAACATATATTTTTTATGATGTAGTTGCGCGGTATTTGAAATATTTAGGATATAAGATTCAGTTTATTATCAACATTACTGATATTGAAGATAAAATATTTGCAAGAGCATATAATGAGGGGAAAGACTATCGAGAGATAACAGAAAAATACACTAAATTATTTTACCAAGATCTCAAGAGATTGGGAGTTGACACCGTTACATTATTTGCGCCTGCTTCGAATTATATCTCTGAAATTATCGAGCAGATTCAAGTACTTTTAGATAAAGGGTATGCATATAAAGCAGGGGGAAACATTTTTTATGACACCGCGAAGTTTCCAAAGTATGGAAGTCTGTCACATCAATCAAGGATAGACCTCATGCTTCGAAGATTAGATATAGATCCGAAAAAAAAGGATCAAACAGATTTCATTCTTTGGCGAAAAGCAGATGAAGAACCAAGCTGGCCAAGCAAATTCGGAAAAGGGAGGCCGGGATGGCATATTGAAGACACAGCAATATCAATTACTCATTTTGGCGCCAGATACGATATTCATGGAGGTGCCAGTGAATTAATATTTCCGCATCACGAAGCTGAGATAGCTCAAGCAATGGCGTACACTGGAGAGAACCAATTTGTAAGCTATTGGGTGCACACAGGACTCCTCACAATTGATGGTATGAAAATGTCGAAATCATTAGGAAATTATGTGACCGTGAGAGAAACACTCCGGAAATATAGTGCGAATGCGCTAAGATTATCATTCTTATCTGTAAAATATAAAAATAACATGAATTTCACTGATAAGACACTTAACAAGTCAGATGATTTTCTAAAAATGTTAAGGAAGATAACCAAGATAAGCACCCAAAAAAAGAAAGAAAAATTAAGTGATTCAGGAGACAATATATTGATTGATGATTGGCGTGATTTAACTATTAAATTCAGAAAAGCTATGGATGATGATTTCAATACTCCTAAGGCGATTAATATCCTTAAAGAACTTGCACTATCGATCCATCAAGAGGTTAAGCCAAACTCTAGCATGAAATTAAGGAAAACAGCCAGGGAAAAATTAATAGACCCAATTAAAATACTTGGGCTTAGTTTTTAACGCAGTCGGGATGAAAACCACAACTTGCAATTACACCAATCTGAGTTAGAGAAGAATGAAGAAACCTTTTTTTCATTATGGGGTAAAAAAACCATAATTGGTTCTTCATTCATGTTATTGAACCCAGTTTTTTCAGGAGACCCATTTTTTAATCACTTGACCTTAAGAGAAATAGGAGATTCTAATTCAAACGAAAACACATTGAATAAAGCTATTACTATATTCAAAAAAAACGGCCTTTCGCCAACCGTTTTTGTACCAAAATATTTTCAATCAGGACATATTGATGAGCTTTTAAAGAAAAACGGTTTCAAACTAATAGATATATTAATTACATTAAGATATAATCAATCAATATCCGTATTGGAACATGAAGAAGAAATTATTAGAATAAACAGTAAAGACAATTTGTTAGGAAAGTGGGTCAACGTTTTTTCAAGATCATTTGATACCCCAAGAAGTTGGGATACCGAAACACAGAGAATAATTGAAAGAATTTCGACCTTATTTAACTATAGCCTATATGCAGCAGTTGAAAACAATGAGGTGACAGGCGTAGGGGCGAGGTTAAGTCGGGATAAAGTAAGTGGTTTGTACTGTTTAGGAACTAATCCAGCAAATAGAAAAAAAGGAGTAGCAACATCAATTGTGAGAAAAGCAATACAGGACACCGTTCTTGATGGAGATACAGATTTTTGCCTCCAGACTCTTAAGAGCGATAAATTATCAGAATTTTATAGAAAACTGGGCTTTAAAGTTGCGTATAAGAAGAAGATTTATGCAGTGATATAAAATATTGATATCCAAATTACCTAAATTCCTAGAGAGTACCACGGTTTAATGTTAATTCTATAGAATATATTGAAATAGTAGCATCGTTTAAAGACGAATATCAATTGAGACAGAGCAAAATAGCAGTAATTGGAGGAAGCGGTTTAGAAGGAAAATCCATCGCAACAGGATTAGCAACTGCAGGGCATCAAATATTTATTGGGTCTAGGGAAAAATCTAAAGCTAAAAGTGTGGTAACGCGGATCATGAAAAACGCAAAGACTGCGATACCGGCAAATCACCTACAAGGATATACTAACAAAGAGGCCGTAAAGAAAGCTGAAGTAGTTTTTTTAGCTATACCATATGATGCGCTCCGTGAAACTCTTGACAAAATTGGGAGCGAGATGAATAATAAACTGATTGTCGATGTTATCGTGCCATATAAGCTAAGATCACCTATGATATTGGATGCAAAGCTGATGAAGCAATATCGAGGTCACTTTGGTCCTGCGAAGAGCCCCTCAGTTACTGAAGAAATATTCCTATACCTTCAAGGGAAATATAAATATCGACCACGCTTGGTTGCGGGTCTTAAAACAGTCTCATTTAAGAGTGTAGTTAATCATAAAGGAAGAGCTCAACCCATTCTTACTTGGGGTTACGATTCAGGTGACATGCAAATTCTAACCAACATACTTAGGAAGGCTATATCAAGAGCTGAGATTATGGAAGTTCCTCAAATGTATTGGAGGTCAGTTGAAGGTGTGTGCGAGCTTATTAGATTCATGTGTCTACAAGGATCGAAGATTGAGGCTATGAACTTCTCATACGGCGCCGAATATGAGAAATAATTTTATTTAGACATTAGAGCTTACTAATTTTCATTTTAGAGCCATAGGAACGAAGAAGATAAGCACCGATACCCACCCAATATCCTATGTAGCCAATAACTCTTAACCATTCGGGGTTGCCGTCATATCCGACTAGCGCCTTTAAGATTGAGCCTATAACACCTTTTTCGTGAAATGGATTTGAGATATCAGCAGGATTGATGTTATAAGCGGGTTGAGATAAAGCGCCAAAAGTAATATTTAGAATCTCTCCGGCTTCAAGTAGTTCATGGATACCGTATCCAAATAGGCCGGCCGCAAATATTACCAACAACAAACTAGTATACTTGAAAAATTTTTGCATATTTAATCGTCGGATACCTCGCATCATCAATATTGAAATAACCAATACGGATATGATACCAAGTGTTATTCCAATGAAGGTAGAATATGTGTTTGTTGAAACTAAGGCAGTCATAAATAGAACAGTTTCGATACCTTCCCTAACTACTGCTACGAATGCTAACGATGTTATACCAAAAAGATAACCTTTTGATAGAGATGTTTGAATCTTTGTTTCCATCGTGCTTTTAATATTACTAGCGTTTTTCGCCATCCAAAATATCATATAGGTTAAGACAACAGTAGCTGTTATAGAAGCAATTCCTTCAAACATTTTTTCTGAGGCGCCAGATAACCCACCAAAATAATAATTCAGAGAAAACCCTGCGGCGAGGCTTACAACTACTGCGCTTATTACACCAAAGATAAGATAAGGAGTGATGTCTTTTCGTTCTATCTTCTGAAGATAGGCATAGATTATGCCCACAATTAGGGCGGCTTCTAAGGCCTCTCTAAACATTATTAGAAACGGAGCCATGGATTGTGATAGAATTTCCGCAGTTACCAATAAGCTTACACTATAAGGCTAACCTAATTAGGCTAGCCTAATTAACCTTTCTATAATTCTTTGCAGACCAACAAATAACATATATGTTTAAAAAAGGGGCCTGATAATAGATATCGATAATGTCGATTTTCAATAGGAAAATCAAAGCAAAACAGTCAGAAAACGTAGAGGAGTATATTGAGACATTGTGGAAATTGAGGGAAATAAGCAACTCCCCTGCAAGAACTAGCGAAATAGCTCACATTCTAGGTGTTGCACCTCCAAGTGTTGTAGACATGTTAAAAAAGCTAGAGAGAGAAAAATATGTTATATATAAAACCAGGAAAGGAGTTAAACTTTCTAAAAAGGGTGAACGATTAGGCAGGCAAGTAATGAGAAACCATAGATTAGCGGAAGTATTGATGCGGAAGACTTTGAAGATAGTCGTTGATGAGGTAACTGCTTGTGGTGTAGAGCATCACATGAGTGAGCAGTTTGCAAATGCATTATGCACCATGTTGAAGCATCCAAAAACTTGCCCCCATGGAAAAAAGATACCATCAGGAGAATGTTGTGAGAAATCTATTAGTTAAAGTTGCGCTGAAAAACGCCTTATTTTTTTTATATATTCAATAGATTGATGAGAGAGATGAGTATTTTAATAACTTAAGTTTATTAATAGTAGATGAATCTTTTTCTATCGACAGAAGCTAGAACAATATTATCGTTCGCATCTATAGAGGCGTTTAAGAAGGAATGCGCAGGTATTTTGCTAGGATATAGGACTCCTAGGTCCATTATTGTCAGACTTGCAATACCTTTTCAGACAGCTGAGAGAAGATTCACCGAAGTAATTTTCCCAAAAAAGTCAGAACAGTTTAAGAAATTAACAGCGGAGCTCCCAACTTCAGATATGGATGTATTAGGTACATTTCACTCACATCCGAGTTGGGGAAGCAAACGGTACGAACCGAGACCTACAAGTGAAGACTCCAAATCAATAAATGATGGAGAAGTTGAGATAATTATTGCTATTGATAAGAAGAAAAAAGCAGTTAACGCAGGGTTGAGAAAGAAGGGGCGAGAGATAACAGTTTCTTGTGATCAGTTTTACCTACAGATAAGGGGATTCATTAAAAAAGGAGATAAGCTTGCGCCAATGGATCTTTCTACGCACGTTGAAGAATATTAAATAGACATAACAAAATTAAATTTTATTCAGATGAACATATAATATTTAATAGAAAAATAGTTTTAAGACTTAAAAGAAGTGATTAATATGAAGAGTTACGAACTCGGTCAATTAATTGAAAATAAACGTAGAGAAGCAGAAAAAGTAATTAATTGTTGTAAATCAATGAACGGATTTTATGCTAGTTGTGATACATACTTTGGCCAATATTGGTTACGCGATATGGTATACGTCATTAAACCCCTCTTAACTAGAGATTATTCAATTGAAGTTTCCAATCAATTATCACTCTTTGCAAATAAACAGAAAAAAGATGGAGATATTCAAGAAAGAATAATCAATTTAGAGAAAATGCCAAGGATTATTGCCAAAGTCATTAGAAATCCACCTATAATTGATTATAAATATATTTTCAAATGTTGGGTAAATTGGTACGCTAAGACAGCAGATACACCACTTCTCATGGCAATAGCCTTAAAACAATATGAACCACTAATAAGGAGATATATTAATAGTGATTTAATAAACACAACATTAAACGGTATTAAACAATTTCTTACAACGAATACGAATACGGACCATGGCTTCATAATTGGAGGTGATTGGCGCGATTCTATGCATAATTATGAAAATGTTGAATTATTGTCTAACCAGGTTTTGCTTTTTACAGCTCAAAAGCTATTGGGTGAAGTAGAAGTAGCTAATACCCTAAAAGATGAAATTAATTCGGTGTTTTGGGATAACAAACTGGGATATTATCAAGACTACATTGGCAGCGAGACATTTGATTTGTTGGGTCATGCTTTAGCTTTAATGACAGACATTGTGCATAAAGAAAATAAAGATTCTATTCTTTTCGCATTAGAAAGTGCATCAAGTGAGTTTGGGTTTAGAAATATTTCGCCGCCCTATAGTCAGAATTTTTGTGGGAGAAAGCCAGATTCATATCAAAACGGAGGAGTTTGGCCTTTTGTTCAGGGTTTTGTTATACTAGCACTTTTAGAAGCCGGAAAGTTTAAAGAGGCAGAGACAGAATTTGAAAAGTTAACAAAGCAAACAGGATTTGGGGAATGGTGCGAACCAGAGTCAGGGATATCAAAGGGAAGCCCGAATCAACTTTTTAGTGCGGGCATGTACTTACAATGTTTTGATGAGTTAAAGAAAAATGGAAACTGATACATACAATTTAACATCTAAAGAATAACGAGTCAGATGAGATGAACAATACTCATTTATACATGAAAACTAATGATTAAGAATGTTCGTATTGTTCTTGAATTTGAAAAGAAAGGTAACAACATCTATGAGCTTGAAAAAATATAATAATTGATTTCATTGATCTACTCTCTCAACGAGCATACATAAGAAACAATTATTGGGGATCTCATGCTAAACCAACAAGAAGGTTACGTTCAGCATAATATTGAATTCTATAGAAAAATGGCGAATCGATATGACATAATCTCAGAGAGAATACTAAGTAAACTAAGACAGACAGCGGTAGAGATAAAACTTTAATGTGAGGATATTTCCCCTTCTCAACGACCTTTACCCAAGACCAGAATATGTCGTCATGCATATTATTTTCTTGCCGGCATGCAACAGCGCAGGTATGGCATCCTGTGCATTTTCGGAGGGCAATAAACATAGCCTCCCTTTTTTCTAACTTTTCTGCAGGAGGAAAATTGTCATAGAATTTTTCCTTATTGCCTTTTTTTTGTGCAGACACAGATTTTGATAAGAGTACCGATCCTGTTCCTGCTGATGCAAGAATAAGAGCAG
>CAYNJB010000053.1:0-6612 GCA_964397515.1 uncultured Nitrosopumilales archaeon
ATCAAATGATGTTAATAATATATAATATGGCAATAAAATATCAATTGTAGCTGTTATTACGGAAAAAATAGACGATATTAAAATAGATCATTGCCATAATTATAAACGATGTCTAACTGCATTATAGTCCGATCATCTGAAAATAGTGAGATCGAACCGTTATCAACAAGGATAGTTGCTATATCTATAATAATTCTGTTGGTATTCAATCAATTCATAATGAATGTGATCAGTTGCTGAGTTAATTAAATAGATCCATATAGTAAGAAGTATAAAGAACTTATTATGAATATAACTATTGAATGAGTTTTGCGATATAATGTCAAGAAGATCCTGTTAATTACGATATTATTGGGAGTACTTATAGTTGGATCTAGTATTATTTTCTATGGACCTAATAATTTTAAAAAAATTAGGGTATCTGGAATGACTATTGTGGTAGAGTTAGCTGACACTTTCCCCAGACAAATGAGGGGACTGATGTTTAGAGAAAACTTACCGGATAATATGGGAATGTTATTTATCTTTGATAATGACGACTTTCATAGCGTCTGGATGATGAATATGATGATTCCATTAGACGTTATTTGGCTTGATTCAGAAGCAAAAGTAGTTGACATAGCTAGAAATATTCAGCCGTGTCAAGGTTATTGTTCGGAACATAAGCCAAGTGAGAAGTCTAGGTATTTTCTTGAGATAAATTCGGGTTTTGCTGACAAATATGGGATAAGAATTGGAGACCAAGTGCAAATAATTGATTAATAAATTTCAAAGTCTTAATCCGATCATTCGGAAGAATTAAAAAAAAGTTATTAATGGATATTCTTAAGTGTTCAATCAAATGCGTCGACTTAGGGCTATTAAATATGACATTCCAGTGAATACACCGTATAACCCAATAAAATCCTATGGAATTATCGGTAACACACGTTCTACTGCTCTAATAGCATATGACGGATCAATAGATTGGTGCTGTATGCCTAGATTTGATTCACCTAGCATTTTTGGGCGAATATTAGATAATAAAATTGGAGGGTCCTGGAAGATTTCCCCTTTGAAAAAGGGAAAAGCGTACCAGTTTTACAAAGGAAAGACCAATGTTCTTGAAACAGTTTTCGAACTGGATTGTGGGCGAGTAAAGATAATTGATTTCATGCCTTATTCAGATGACCCGATTTGGACAAACCAGCCGGAGATTCACAGATTAATCAAGTGTGATAAAGGGAAAGTTCCCATGGAGCTAATCTTGCATCCTCGTTTTAACTATGGGAAATGGGCCGCAAATATTTCTAGAGATGGCCCAGGCTTCACTATTTCAGATCAAACTATTTCAGATCAAAGAGCAAATATGGTCTTTTCGACTTCTTTGGATATTCAATTTAACCAAGGTGAAGAGTTAGTTCACAGATTCAAACTTTCAAAAGGTGATAAAGAAGTCTTCGTCTTAAGCTACGGGGAACTCTTTCCGAGGAAAGTTGAAGATTATGGTAGCTATAATAAGCTTAAGATGACTGAGAAATTTTGGAGTAGTTGGGCTGAAGATCTCAAGTATGATGGTATGTGGAAGGATTTTGTCACTCGATCAGCTCTAGTTTTGAGGCTCTTGATATATTCTCCAACAGGAGCTATGGTGGCTGCTGCAACCACATCACTTCCGGAAACAGTTGGTGGTAATAGAAACTGGGACTATCGTTTTTCATGGATAAGGGATTCAGCGTTTTCACTGTGGGCGTTTAAGTCGTTGGGTAGCAATAGTGAAGCTCAAAGATATCTCTCTTGGTTAATTAACTCAAGTGTATTGTTTGGACATGATTTACGCCCAGTTTATGGAATAGAGGAAACTGGGAACATCAAAGAGCACCAACTTAAGTTTTTAGAAGGATATATGGGGTCAAAACCGGTTAGAATAGGAAATGATGCTGCCAAACAGATACAGCTAGATGTATACGGAATTCTACTTGATGCATTTTACTTCTCAATAAGGCATGGTACGGGGTTCCCTGAGGACACTTATCATAGATTTGTAAAGACACTTGCACATTATGTCTGCAAGAATTGGAAATTGCCAGGGCATGGAATATGGGAAATTCGTGGAGAAAGAAAGCACTTTGTGTATTCTAAGATATGGTCTTACGTAGCATTAGATAGGGCCATCAGGATTGGGAAGATGACGAATCATAATGAGGACGTGCTAATTTGGCAACAGGTGATGGCGGAGATTAAGGATGAGGTTCTCTCAAAAGGATGGAATGATGAGAAAAAGTCATTCGTTATTAGCTACGATTCGGACGAGTTAGATTCTGCCCTTTTGTTAATACCTTTGATCAAATTCCTAAAACCCGATGACCCCCGAGTCGCATCAACAGTTGATGCAATATGTAAAGATCTACTTCAGAAAGATGGACTAATTTATCGTTATCTTGCGGATGATGGACTCGAGGGAAAGGAAGGAGCGTTCTTAGCTTGTAGCTTTTGGCTTGTAGCTTGTCTAGCAAAGATAGGCCGCGTGAAGGAGAGTAAATTATTATTTGAAAAACTTTTGTCGCATTCAAATCACTTGGGTCTTTACTCAGAAGAAGTTGATCCGTTAACAGGCGAAGCTCTTGGCAATTTTCCTCAGGCGTTCACACATATGGGTCTTATCTCTGCTGCAAGTGAAATTAATAATGCTCTTAAAAAAGATGGATAGACATTTAATGGTAATTTGATTCACATCTATTTGGATTTATCCCTCCCATCATATTGTATTAATTATCGCTATTGCCAGAGATGGGAACATTAATAGGGAAATGCTTTCTTAAAAGAAAAATGTGGAACTTACAATAATAAATGCGTTTAATATCACTGATGCGTGGTTTAAATGTTTAGAGAAATGTATTAGCGAGGAAAAAGGAGTTTACACATATAAGATCGAAAAAGGGTCATATGAAGGTAAATATAGAAAAGAATTTGATCAAGTTTTAATCAACATTAAAAACCCGGGCTTTAAACCACTAGTTCCAGAAGTACCCGAAGGAGTCCCACCTCCGTGTAGTATTGATCAGGTAAACAAATATGCCTTAGAATATATTTACCTTCCAACTAAAAGAGTTGATGAACAATATACATACGGCGAAAGGATAAACGAAGGAAATCAATTAGAAGAAGTAATCGCAAAATTACAAAAATCTAAAGAAACTAATCAAACTTGCATCGAAGTAGCTAAACCATCTGATATGAATTTGGATGATCCACCATGTCTAAGGCTCATCGACGTAAGAGTAAGATATGGTGCCGTACATTTTTTCATATATTTCAGATCTTGGGATTTATACAGTGGATTGCCTGTCAATTTAGGAGGGCTACAGATCCTAAAAGAACATATTGCTAAGAACCTAGATCTTCAGGATGGTACATTAAACGCCTGGAGTAAAGGATTACATCTCTACGATTTCCAATGGGCACACGCAAAAAAAGTTGTCGAAGGAACCCCTACCCAAAAAAGAATAATGAAATAACATCTTAACTCAAAACTGTTGATCTAGTTAACTTAAACACATTTTTGTCTCGAATAATGGTCTTGATAGATATATGTATTTGAAGCCATTGTCGTATTTAGATTAAACTTAAAATGATATTAGATGTTTAGAGTTCAGATGAATCCATCAATTTTGAAAATTAGAGGAAATGTTGTATCGGGAAAAGGTAAGGCGAATAAATTTGTCGCTCTAAGATGGGTCACAGATCAGCTTGCAAAAAATCTCAATATGCAACCCTATCTTGGAACCCTAAACCTCAAAGTAAAGAAAGATGACTTTAAATCATTGCATTCAAATTTGAAAAAAGCTATAAAACTTGTTCCTCCCTCAGAACAGGGCTGTGCAGGACTCTGCCTACCATCTATAATTGAAGGTGTAATAAAAGCGGTTATAGTGGTTCCGACCATTGGACGATATTATGATGACCAAATTGAACTCATTGCATCAGTAAATCTCAGAAATGCATTGGAGCTTAAAGATGGGGATAAGGTGAATGTAACTGTTGGACTAAATCCTACATCAACAAAACCACAGATTTTTGGAGTCATATTAGATATGGATGGCACGCTAATTAATACATTTGACGCGTTTTATTTAGCTATTCATGAGGCCCTGTCAAACAAAGGTTACCCTATACCTACACGAAGAGAACTGAGAGAAGTCCTTGATAAAGGATTATCAGTTAAAGACATATTTTTCAACAAATTTATGATAGCAGATGAAATGGATGAATTTATAACGAATGTCTCAAATATCTTCAACAAAATCAGATTGGAAAATGTAAAACCGATTTTGAGGACTTCAGACGCATTATCACTCATGAGAAGCTGTAACGTAAAGATAGCTATAGCTACTGGAAGCTCAACTCCACGCCATTTAGTAGAGCAGGACTTGAAGCGATTCAAGATATTAAGCTACATCGACGTAATGAAACTTAGTTATGATGTCTCTAGACGGAAACCTCACCCAGATCTAATTAATTCATGTATATCTGAGCTAAACATTAACGCTGGCGCATGCATTGCAGTAGGTGACTCTTCTGTTGATGTGAAAGCAGGGAGAGCAGCAGGATGCCTCACAGCAGCGATCCTTTCAGGGGTAGGATCTAAGACTATATTGATGTCTGAAAAACCGACTTTTTTAGAAAAGGATGTATATAGCCTCACCGAAAAGCTCGTTTTAGGAAATTGGTTATAGTGGCTGATTAATTATAGCTAACCGATAATTAGCTATCAATAAAATATACCCTTAAAGAGTTTAACAAAGATTTGTCACATTTCAGGTTTTATGATGAACATAGTAATTTTTCTTTACACAACTTGTATGTGTTTCTAATTAATTAGAAAACGTTATAATATCCAAAGATAAAATATAATAAGGCGGATCAATAGAAATATATTATATAGATGATTTGGATGATAATAAAATTAAAGTATATAATTGGTGGTAATGGTTGACTCAAGTCTGTAAACATGAATGGTCTTACTTTGGATTAGCAAAGGAATCCTGTGACTGTGAC
This sequence comes from uncultured Nitrosopumilales archaeon, assembly GCA_964397515.1. Taxonomy (GTDB): domain Archaea; phylum Thermoproteota; class Nitrososphaeria; order Nitrososphaerales; family CAYNJB01; genus CAYNJB01. The sequence continues at coordinate 5,038 of CAYNJB010000053.1, forward strand.
AAACATGAGCAATGCGGTCAACAGTTTCGTCGTTGCGACGTATGTGGAATAACTGAACAATGGTCTACCCAGCTCAATAAATATGGCGCGGCCGGTTGAATCTACAATCTACCAACACAGGTTAGATTGTTTAAAATGACGTCATATGATGTATAATAAGTATAATGACTTAATTATAATGCCTTGATTTAAATACTTATGGATCTGACCTTTATTTAAACCGACTATTCCAAGTTTATCTACTGTTCGTCCAGTACTGTAGTCTGAGTTTCTAGCCACGGAGATTGTTGTTATGATGACGTCTATCAATGGATAGGTGAATCGACAAGATTTCATATAGAGGAAGAGAAAATTGGTTTAAATGGGTATTTTTGTTATGATTGTTATTTTAGTGATGTGAATAAACATCGTTAATCTAATTAGTAAAGTTGGATGAAATATAGATAAGACAGTAATGGAGCGTAATCGGATTAATTACTACATGAATTACGTTTTAAGTGGGCCAGGCAGGCTTCGATCCTGCGACCTTCGCTGTGTAAGAGCGACATCCTAACCGAGCTAGACTACTGGCCCATCAGTTGATAAGACTAGTTATGTACATTCATTTAAGGATTAGTGCTAATTGGGGTGGATAAAAAGCAGATCTCTGTTTATAGTAAAATGTTATTCTTATAGGTGTCCAGATTTAGGCAATAGGTGCAATGAAGCGGCGTGACGAGAGAGTTACAGTGGCCGTTGTATCACTTTTAGCTGCAGTCGCCATAATCTTGACAAAAGTGGTTGCCTATGAAGTCACAGGAAGTCTTAGCGTCTTGGCTGAAGTCTTACATTCTTCGCTTGATTTACTTGCAACATTTGTGACTTTATCAGCTATTCGCTATGCTACTAAGCCAGCTGATTCAGGTCATCAATATGGACACGGAAAAGCGGAGAACTTAGGTGGTCTTGCTGGAGGGGTGCTGATAATGGTAACTAGTATCTGGATCTTCTATGAAGGAATTAATAGGCTCAACCATGAAGTTTCTTTTTCTCCTTCAATCATCGCTGTGATAGTTATGGGGATATCAATAGTGGTTGACTTTTGGAGGTCAAGAGAGCTTTCTAGGGCTGCTAAGAAATATAACAGTCAGGCGTTGGAGGCTGATGCACTTCATTTCTATAGTGACCTTTTCAGTTCTGGTACGGTGATGGCGGTAGTCGGAATAGGTCTAATTCTAAACATGTTTCCAATGGTTTCAAAGACGATATTGATCTATGTTGACGTTGGAGTAGCCATGTTAGTTTCAGCATATTTCGCATGGAGCAGTTATAAGCTTTCGAGGAGAGCTATTTCAGAGCTTCTTGATAGAGCACCAACTGATATAGTTCGAGATGTCGAAAAGACGGCCCGGGAAAATGAGGGAGTGTTGGATGTAAAAAATATGCGTTCAAGAAGAAGTGGTTCACGTGTTTTCATAGATATGACTGTTGCCGTTCCAGAAGGTACAAGCATCTTAACGGCTCATGAGATTTCATCAAAAGTTGAACGATCAGTTCGGGCCAGCCATAAAGAAATTGATTTAATAATTCATATAG
>CAYNJB010000054.1:0-6569 GCA_964397515.1 uncultured Nitrosopumilales archaeon
CCTTTTGAAATACCAATGCAAGGCTGTGGTTTATTTTCCTGTAAAAAAGAGCATTGGGTTGGGTTCAATCCTAAGTTCAGAGGCTTTGGTGGAGAGGAGTGGTATTTGCAGGAAAAATTCAGGAAGCAGGGGGGTCGGGTCTTGTGTCTGCCGTTTTTACAATGGATGCATAGATTTAATAAAGTGGTAAACAAACCTGAATATTCTTTGGACATGTATGCCCGTATCAGGAATTTTATTATTGGCTGGACAGAGCTTTATGGAGATACGCAACATGAAGGAGTACAGTCCATAATAGAAAACTATGTAAAATTAGGTTATTCTGAAGAAAAGATAAAAGAACTTCTTGAAGGTTTTCCAGATAATTATTTATTTTGAAGAAATAGAAAATATGATAGAGTAATGCCTCATGGCTATTGATAAACAAATACAACCTGTAAGAAGCCCTGTTCCTATAGAAACACCAATGGAAATTGAATTAGAACTTCCTGGGGAAGAAACGGGAGAAATATTAGATTTTCAACAGCCGCCACAATTCAATGAAAATTTGGCGGATTTTTTGGAAGAGGATGTTCTTCAATCATTAGGCTCTGAATTAGTAAATCTTTATGAAGAAGATAAAGAATCACGCAAGGATTGGTATGATGCTTTTAGCAAGGGTTTAGATCTTTTAGGCATTAAACAGGAAGAACGAACGCAGCCGTTTCAGGGAGCAAGTGGCGTTAATCATCCCCTTTTAGCAGAAGCAGTAACCCAGTTTCAGGCTCAAGCCTACAAGGAACTTTTACCAGCAGGCGGCCCAGTTCAGGTTCAGGTGGTAGGGGCGCATAACCCAGAAATTGTAGCCCAATCAACCAGGGTCAAGGAGTTCATGAACTACCAGATTAGCCATGTAATGGAAGAATATGATCCTGAAATGGACTCATTATTGTTTTATTTACCTTTATCTGGCAGTGCCTTTAAAAAAGTTTATTTTGATACGATGTTAAATCGTGCTGTTAGTGAATTTGTAAAGGCAGAAGATTTGGTGGTTGGTTATTCCACTACAGATCTTTCAACTTCTCCTCGCGTAACCCACGTTATGACAATGACCAAGAATGATTTATTGAAAATGCAATTAAACGGCACTTATAGTGATGTTGAATTAATGCAGCCTGGGTTAATTACGCCAAATGAAGTTCAGGAAAAAATGGAAAAATTGGAAGGTGTAAATCCAACGTATGCAGAAAACAATGAGCTTTATACTATTTTAGAATTTCATGTTGATCTCAATTTAACGGAAATTGAGGACCATGGTTTTGCTTGTCCTTATATTGTGACTGTTTGTGAAGACATGAATCAAATTTTGGCGATTCGGCGCAATTGGACCGAAGGTGACACACTTTATAAAAAGATTGATTATTTTGTTCAATATAAATTTTTACCAGGACTGGGCTTTTATGGTTTTGGATTGATTCACATGATTGGAGGACTAACTAAGTCTGTTACCGCTATTTTACGGCAATTGATTGATGCTGGAACTTTGGCTAATCTTCCAGCAGGGTTCAAGGCTCGTGGTATGCGAATACAGGGAGAAGACGAGCCTTTGCAGCCTGGAGAATTTAGAGATGTTGATGTAGCAGGAGCAACGATCAAGGACTCATTACTGCCTTTACCTTATAAAGAACCTTCTGCCGTGTTGTCTCAGCTTTTAGGTCTTTTGGTAGATTCTGGTAGACGTTTTGCTTCTATTGCGGATATGCAGGTTGGTGATATTGGTAGTCAGCAATTACCTGTAGGCACGACTATAGCGATGTTGGAACGGGGCACAAAAGTCATGTCAGCTATTCATAAGCGTTTACATTTTGCTCAGAAAAAAGAATTTAGGTTATTGACTAAACTTTATGCCACTTACCTGCCACCTGAATATCCCTATATGACAGACCAGGGGCAACAAGTGATTATGGCTCAGGACTTTGATGAGCGTATTGATGTATTACCTGTTAGTGATCCAAATATATTTTCAATGGCTCAACGGGTAATGATCGCACAACAACAATTACAAATGGCACAAGCAGCACCAGATATTCATAATTTACAAGAAGCCTATCGCCGAATGTATGAGGCTTTAGAGATAAAAAACCCACAAAGTTTATTCAAACAACAACCCCAAGTTCCTCCTAGAGACCCGATCAGTGAAGAACAGGCAGCAATGATGGGTCAACCGATCAAGGCTTTTGAATGGCAAGACCATGAGGCTTATATTGCAGCGCATTCTTCTTTTATACAAAACCCTATGGCACAACAAAATGAGGTGGTTGTTCAAATGATTAGTGCAAACATACAAGAACACCAATCAATGCTGTATCGCTTGCAAATTGAAGAAGCGATGGGTCAACCATTACCGCCGTTGGAAGAATTACAACAAATGCCTCCAGAGCAAAGTCAGCAAATTATGAATGAAATTGCTCAAGCAGCAACGCAAGCCACGGCAGAAGTCACAGGAAGGGCACAAGCGCTTGCTAAAGCTGAAGAGCTGCAACGAATTGATCCAATAATCGAGCTGCAAAAAGCAGAAATTAGACAAAAAGCGGTTGCTTCCGAGCAAAAACGAGAAGTTGAGAAAGAAAAAATTGAGTCTCAAGAGGCAATTGCTGAAATGAAGATCGCAGCAGACCGAGAAAAGAATGTCCAGGCTTCAATTTTAGAGGCAGATAGGACTTATGCAGATATTTTAAACACTGTCCGAGAGGCAGACGAGAAAACTAGAACCGAATAGGAGGAAAAATGGCTAAGAAGTCTAAATCTAAGATATATCCTGGACCACAACCTAACCCTGTTAAAGGTATGGGCAAACCAGCTGGAACTGGAGAGATAGTCTCAGTTAAAGGTAAGGCTAAGGGCGGTGGAGCAGCCACAAAAGGACTTAGTTTTATCCAATGGGTTAGAAAAAGTTGATGGATTGGCTAACGGCGACTGAATTTTTATTAAAACAGTCCCGCAAACGACAAGAAGAGCTGAAAAATACGCTTGCAAGTGGGGGTGTGGGTGATTTTAACCAATATCAGCGCTTAACTGGTGAAATTGCGGGGCTAAATTACGTTGAAAACGAAATAATTGGGTTACATAGACGAATGGAGACACCAGATGAAGAGTGAAGCTAAAAGTAAGAAAATACCTCCTTTTGTTGCGAATTTTGGTTCTGAAGAGCCTGAAAAGCCAAAATCAACGAATTTTACTCCAGAGGACCTTAAAACTGGCAGTTTAGCTAAAAAATTGCCTCGTCCTACAGGTTATCGACTACTTATTTTACCTTTTGCTCCTTCGGAAAAGACAAAGGGTGGAATTTATTTGGCAAAACAAACTGTAGAACGCGAGCGTCTGACTACAGTTGTGGGCTATATTGTGGCTCTTGGGCCAGATGCATATAAAGACCCAGTTAAATTTCCTGAAGGACCTTGGTGTCAAAAAGGAGATTGGGTCATTTTCGGACGCTACGCAGGTGCTCGTATTCAAATTGATGGAGGAGACTTGCGCTTATTAAATGACGATGAAATTTTGGCAAAAATAGACGACCCTGAGGATATAATAGGGATTTAATGTTTCATTTTTCTGAATTTCGCGCTAAACTCAAATATTCATGGAGGAAACCATGCCACAACAAGCTGAAAATTTAGAACAAGAAATTGAAATTCCAACTGAAGGAGATTCTTCTCAAGAAGAAGAAGTAGTAGTAGAAGCATCTTCTGTAAATCATGAGGAAGAAATTGAACAATATAGTGAAAAGGTTCAAAAACGAATCGACAAGCTCACTTATAATCAACGTGAAGCAGAGCGACAAAGGGATGAAGCTCTTCGCGTTGCTCAGGCTTTAAAAGATAAAGTTCATCAATTTGAAAATAAAGCCGCAAAAAGTGATGAAGCACTTTTTAAAGAATATAATGGAAGAGTAATAACTGAACTTGAGCAAGCTAAAGATAAATATCGAAAAGCTATTGAATCGGGAGATCTTGATGCTCAAGTTGATACTCAACAGGATATTGCAAAATTAGCAGTAGAACAAGAAACATTGGCTCGTGCTAAAAAACAACGAGAACATTCAAGTAATGGAAATAAGCCACAGCGACAACAAGCTCCTCAAGCACCTCCAATAGATCCCAGGGCAACTACCTGGGCGCAAAAGGAAGAAAATTCTTGGTTTGGAAGGGATGAAGCTATGACCGCTGCTGCTTTTGCACTTGATAAAAAAATGCAGGAAGAGGGTATAGATCCTACAGTATCAGATTATTATGAACAATTAGACGAAAGGATTCAGAATGCTTTTCCACATAAATTTGAAAAGGAAGGTAAATCGCCTCCTGTTCAAGCAGTTGGACGAACCAGTGTTGGAACTAATCCAAACACTAGAAAGTCCAAAAAAGTAAGACTCACAGCAAGTCAGCAAGCAATTGCTAAAAAACTTGGTGTGCCATTAGAAGAGTACGCAAAGTACGTTTAATATATAGGAGTATAATATGACAGACCGCAACTCCCGTTCTGCTGAAGTACGAGTAGAAAAAACTCGCAGAAAACCTTGGCAACCACCGTCTAGTTTAGACGCACCTAAACCGCCTCCAGGATATAAATATCGCTGGATTCGTGAAAGCATTCTTGGCCGAGAAGACAAAACGAATATGTCTAAGCGTATTCGTGAAGGATTCGAGCCAGTGAGGGCTGAAACTCATCCTGAGTTTCAAGGTCCTACAATTGAGGATGGAAAACACGCAGGTGTTATTGGCGTTGGTGGCTTAATCTTAGCAAAAATAGATGAAGAAATAGTAGCTGAACGTGAGGAATATTTTCAAGAAATGGCCGATGCGTCCATGCAAGCTGTTGATTCTGAATTAATGAGGGAAAGTAATCCCATTATGCCTATTGAACCGCCTCGGCGACAGTCGAAGACCGAGTTTGGTAGCAAACGGGATCTTTCTGAAGATTAACCTTTAACTATGGGTAAATAAATTATGGCAAATGTTAATGACCCGAATGGGTTTACACCAGCTTATCATTTAACTGGTGGAACCATTAGACCTGCTCAAATGAGGATCGCAAGTGCGACAGATGCTGCTATTTATAGCGGTGATGTTGTCAATCTTTCAAGCGGTTATATCATTCAAGGCACGGCTACTGGTGCTCCTGTAGGAGTATTTGCTGGCGTTTTTTATGAGAAGACGGATGGGACTCCGGTATGGGCAAGATATTGGACCGCCGATGTAGCAACCCTAGGAAGTGTAGATGCTCAAGCCTTTGTGTATAACGATCCTGACATCGTTTACGAGGCTCAATTTACGGCTGGAACTCCAGCAGTAAGTTTTATTGGCAATAAGTACACTCTTTCAACAACGGCAGGTAGTACAAATACTGGTCGTTCGGCTGAAGGCGTTACTGCTACTACTTCTTCTGGCGTTGCTCTGTGTGTTGGCTTTGTTGATACACCAAGCAATTCGATAGCTGCAAATGCTAGAGCCTATTTCCGTTTCCCAACTAATCCATTTGAATAGGAGTTAAGAAATGGCAATTAATCGAGCGCAACTCGTTAAAGAACTTGTTCCAGGTCTTAATGCTTTATTCGGATTAGAGTATGCAAGCTATGCTGATGAGCACACGATGATTTTCGATACCGAAAGTTCTGATCGTGCTTATGAGGAAGAAGTCATGCTCTCTGGATTTGGTGAGGCAGCCGTTAAAGGAGAAGGCACTGCAGTTAAGTACGACACTGCCCAAGAAACTTGGACAGCTCGTTATGTACACAATACGGTAGCGTTAGCGTTCTCTTTGACGGAAGAGGCTATGGAAGATAATCTCTATGACACCCTATCTGCAAGGTACACCCGTGCTCTTGCTCGTTCAATGCAACAAACTAAGCAGGTTAAAGCTGCGAATGTGTTGAATAATGGTTTTAGCAGTACATATCCAGGAGGAGATGGTAAAGAACTTTTTGCCACCGATCATGGATCATTGACTGCGGGAGACCTGAAGAACGAACTAAGTACGGCAGCAGATCTTAATGAAACATCAATGGAACAAGCATTAATTGATATTGCTGGTTTCAAAGATGAACGAGGTCTGAAAGTTAATGCTCAAGCACAACGATTAATTGTGCCACCTGCATTACAGTTCGTTGCAGATCGGTTATTGAACACACCTGGACGTGTAGCAACGGCAGATAATGACATCAACGCTATTAAGAATATGAATATGATTCCTGATGGCTATGCTGTTAACCATTATCTGACCGACACGGATGCGTGGTTCATTAAAACCGATGTTCCTAATGGAATGAAACATTTCGTCAGAACCGCTGTTTCCACTAATATGGAAGGCGATTTTGAAACTGGAAATGTAAGATACAAAGCGAGAGAAAGATATAGCTTCGGCTGGTCTGATTGGCGCGGTATCTTTGGTTCCCCAGGAGCATAGGGCTTAAACGCAAGCGAAATATGGAACCTGTGATGCGGGGGTTTCTTACTCAACCCGCATCAAACTTTCTAGGGTAAACTTGTCCTACAGACTGACCTAGCAGACAAGCCAAGACGGTAGGACTTATTTCC
>CAYNJB010000055.1:0-6372 GCA_964397515.1 uncultured Nitrosopumilales archaeon
AGATTATTGAAATGATAGATGAATCGCAGATTAAAACAACGGTAAAAAAAGAATACGGAAGAATCGCTAGACAAGAACAATCTTCTTGCTGCGGTCCTTCTAACTGCTGCGGGTCGACTGATCCGGTTGAAGAAATAAGTAAAACAATTGGATATTCGGATAAAGACATCAAAGCGGTGCCGGAAGGCTCAAATTTAGGGCTGGGGTGTGGAAACCCGACTGCTCTAGCCTCTTTGAAAGAGGGGGAAACGGTCCTTGACCTCGGATCAGGAGCAGGTTTCGACAGTTTCCTAGCAGCCAAAAAAGTAGGCATAAAGGGAAAAGTCATAGGCGTAGATATGACTCAGGAAATGATAGGTAAGGCGAGAGAAAACGCTAAGAAAGGCGAGTATACAAATGTTGAATTTAGACTAGGGGAGATCGAAAAGTTACCAATTGATGATAATTCAGTTGACATCATCATATCTAACTGTGTGATAAACCTCTCACCGGAAAAAAACCGAGTGTTCCAGGAAGCATTTAGAGTGCTAAAACCAGGCGGACGGCTAATGATCTCAGATATAGCATTACTAAAAGAACTCCCAGAATATATACAAAACGACGTTCAAGCATACGTCGGATGTGTCTCAGGAGCAATCAAAAAAGATGAATACATAGAACTAATCAAAAAATCAGGTTTTCAAAACACCAAGATATTAGAGGAACGCATATTTGACATTGGAGATGTAAAAAACACAATTGTTAGCATCAAAGTAACAGGAACAAAAGCATCTGAAAACATTAGCGAATTAAGCAAGATAGAGGGAGCTTGAGTGAACCTGCGATCGAAAGAACAAAGCCGATTGCTGAAGATCGATATTAGAACATTTAAATTATGATTAGATATTTCTAATATTTGCCTATGCATCTTCATTTATTATGGTTTTACATAAAGAATAAATGGTTTGTAATTGCCTGCACTTATTGTTTCAAATCCAACTGATGATAGGTAAATATGATTAAGAAATGATTAGAAAATTTCATAAATACATTTAATGATTGATTTGCTAGTTATAAGAATTAAGTTATGCGTTACTTTTACCACATTTTTTGCAAAAAAGGTCACTAGCACGTTTTTCTGAACCACAGAATCGGCATTTCTTAACGAAAGCTTTGGAGATTCGCATTCGCTTGCTTAGTTTGCGCTTTACTCGTTTATAATCAGGACTTTTATAGAAATCTGAGAGGAGTTGTAGCCGTCGGGTGTATACGGGGTGAGTTCGGAATAGTTCAGAGATTGAATCGGTAAGATTTAATTCTTTGTGAATTTCTTTGTTAGTATATTCAGGCTTTTCTGAGAAGACTAGTTTTGACATCAATGATTTTACAGTGTCTAAACTTCCCACGACTACAAGGCTTGCTCTATCTGCGGTTACCTCGGATTCCCGTCGCCAAGATAGAAGAGCCATTTGAAGAGGCATCGTGATAAACCCAAATCCCAACATAGAACTTGAGAATGATACTCCTTTAACTAGAAATTCAGCTAGTGTATGATAAAGCATATGCCCACTTCTTATATGAGCAAACTCATGAGTGAGAAGAGCTAGTATCTCATGAAAATTGAGCAAGTGTTCAACATTTGAATCCAATACAACGATAGGTTTCTGATCGGTTCCAAATGTGAAAGCATTCAAATTCCCAAGGGACTGAATGTAAACCTCAGGAAGTACATCTAACCCTAGAATATCTGCGCACTCCCTTATCATATTGGCTAGAGGGGAGTAATCGTCGACTCTATGCGCGTTTTTCCGAGTTTTAGATTCCAATTTATTAACCGTTTCTTGGAGAAAAATGTTCTTAACTAAATGGGGTAAAGGTCCAGAATTTTTCAATATCTCTAAATTATCTACATCTGGGGGGTACGCATAAGTAGCTGGACTAATATCATATTTTGTTTTTGGAAATAAACGACGTCTACACTTTTTACAAAAAAGCATTGATTCAGGCGTAGAGCTATGACAAGTTGAACATCTTTGTGTTACTTCCAAGTAGGACAAAGCTAATAGAAGAACATACATATAGATATTCTATTGAATAATATAATCATCAGAACACATTACGTTGAACTATACTTACCAATAATCATTTGAGGAAAGTCTTAAGATAGATTTAAGACCTTATTAGCCAGAAGAGTTTCAGAATTGACTGTTAAGATAGGCGTTATATCAGATACACATGTAAAATCTTTATCGGAAATACCAATAAAATCAGTAAAATTATTATCTGAGATGGATATGATAATCCATGCCGGGGATTATTCAAGCAAACAATTTCTTGATGAACTTAAAAAATTAGGAAATTTCAAAGGAGTATATGGAAATATTGATCCCGAAGATATTAGATCAGAGTTAAACTCAAAAGAAATTATCAAGATAAATGATTTTTCAATTGGAATAGCGCATCCAGCTGAAGGTGGAACCCCATTTTTTCTTGCGAGAAGAATCATGGAAAGATTTGATAAGATAGATATACTAATCTATGGCCACAGTCATACAGCCAAAAAGGAAACCATAAACGGGGTATTATGCATAAATCCTGGAAGTCTAACAGGGATATCCCCTGCATTAAATAGAACTTTAGCTATATTAGAAATTGGAAAAAGAATTGAAGCAAATATTATAACACTTTAGATATTTTTTTAACGCAATTTACATATTTCATAGTGACTGTAGACATTATTCACAAACTTATTAGATAAAAAATGTTGCAACGGGTTTATATCTGCTATTTATTAAAAATAACATTAAAGACCTAGAACCCAGAGGTCGTCTCAAACTACCCCAAACCATCGTTCTAACCGAAAGTTCGATATATAATGAGATCAACACTAGTCTAGTGAAATGCCTACATTCTGCTAAGTTTCAGGTATTAGTTTTATGGCAGTGGTAATGCATTTACCTTTTTCACATTCAAGAGTAATATCACATTTATGTGTTACAAACTAGGATTCATATCTTGTTGGATCGGATATACGCGCCTCCTTAAACGCGTTCTTCCTATTGACACAAGATTCACAGTCTCCACAATGATATTCTCCGTCCAGATAGCAACTCCAAGTCAGTTTGTAGGGTACTCTGAGAGTTGTACCTATTCGAATTATTTCCGCCTTAGAGAACTTATAGAAGGGGTTTTCAATGGTCATATCAATCGCAGTTCCAATTTTTGCCACATTCTGAAAAGCATCAACAAATTCTTTTCTGCAGTCGGGGTAGAATGGTTCATCAGATTTGTGAGCACCGTACATTAACTTTATCGATCCAATGCTTATCGCGTATGCAACAGCTATGGATAGGAATATAGCGTTTCTGAATGGGACAATCACTTTACTTTCGAATTGAGCTGGCATAATCATACTTCGGTCTACAAGAACCGTCGATCCTTTAAAGATCTGCTTAAGAGACGATACATCGATCACTTTTATTTTGACACCTAACTTCCCGGCGATCACTTTAGCGTTTTTGGTCTCCTTACTAGCGATCTGGCCATAGTTGAAACTAATTGGGTAAATTTCGTATCCTTTCGACTTTGCCCAGTAAGCTAGAGTGCTGCTGTCTGCACCTCCCGATAGAACTATCACAACTTTCTCTATCGGCGCCACAATTTTTCGCCCCCTATTTTGAGCAATGCCTTGTAAAGGATGTATCCCAAGCCGATTGTTACCACGCCGATGCCAATCAGTATATAGAAAAAGGTAGGTAAGTAAGGGAAACCCAATACGTATTGTAGCAAAAATGAGACCCAAATGGAGAGGATTATTGTGTAGAAAGTAAGCCCAGCTAACACGCTTATCTTCCTCAAGTAAAATATTATTGAACATCCTAAGAATGTTGGGATTAAACTCAACATGTCAAGAGGGCCAAGGGGGCTGGTCAAGTTTGCGACCAAAACACCTAACGTAATTCCGAAGACCGCTGGCAGACCGGCCAGAGGAACTAATCCAAGAAGAGCATTAGCAACACGAAACTGGATTTGGAGATAACTTATTGGACTTAGCCCCACCACTAGAACAACATAAAGGGCAGCTATTATTGAACCCAAGGCAATTTTCCATTTGTCCATCCATTATTCACTTTACTAAATTTTTTTTAGGTGTAACGTGTAAAGATAACTCTCCACATCCGCCGAAGCACTATCAACTTTTAGTATAATAAAAACATATTCTTTTGTTTTTACTTACAGGAATTATTCATTTGATGATAAGATAGGTAGAATACATAGTATAAAATTGGGAAATCTTATAACATAGATCTATGAAATGAATACTGAATATGTCTGAAAATGAAAATTTAGATGTTGCAAAAGAATTTACACATGCCTGGAATGCACATGATTTGGATAAAGTAAATGCTTTGTATTCCGAAAATGCGATCCTTGAAGATTACGCGCTTGGCTTGAAAGCTATTGGAAAGAAGGAACTTCGAGAAGCAGCTTTGAACCTCTTCAACATTTTCCCGGATGTTATTATGGAAATTCGTAATCTTTTCCCATGTGGAGATCAAGTAATATTAGAAGGTTACCTAAATGGAACAAACACGGGACCTATTACCTTTCCAGGTACCGAAAAACCTCCAACGGGTTTGCATATTCATTTCCCTTTTGTACGAATATATCAAATTAAAAATGGACTTATCTCAGAGGTTCGGGATTATTGGGATTTGATGACTCTTTTTCGATGTTTAAAATTAAAGGTTTGACCGACCAATAATAGAGAAATAATTTTTAGGAATTAATTTGATTGGATCATCTGAAATAGTTAAACAATAATTTTTAAAAATATTATAAATAAATATCAATTATAATATTAATACAATTTTAACCGATTGTTAACATTATAATGCCATTATTAGACGAAGTTAATCACTTTAATCATTACCTCTAGCCAAAAAATATATCCAATAATTTTTTCAGACTTATTCAAATCATTAATAAAAATATCAGTTATTTTTCAGATGTTATAATCAAATTTATTTTTATCACACATGTACTAATTTCTCATACAAAATAATTGTTTAGCACATGAACTTTATTGCACATGTCAAAACAGATAATAAATGACCTAGTTCAATAGACCTTCAAATATTTACAATCATTTAAATTAACAGATTTAAAAATTTTGAAATATTAATTTTTAACGAATTAACAAATCAAAAATGCGATAACCGTTTTTTCAGAAGATTTCAAAATTGCCATCATAAAAAGTACTAGTCATAAAGGTGTCAAAGTAAAATAATGAGGGATAAAAATGGATTAACATTTTAGGTGCTCCGGGCGGGATTCGAACCCGCGTCCACGACTCGAGAGGCCGCGATCCTTGGCCGGACTAGACGACCGGAGCTAATAACAAGGTTGTATTGATAGACGTTTTTATAATTACCTAAGATGATACGTCATATTGAGATATTATGATCCTCTATATTTTGCTACTGGTTATTTAAGTGGATATGTATTAATAATTCATCTAGAGAATATGTTTGAACTAAGAATAGTAGGAACTGGATATGGAAATATATGTATATGAGGCCCATCAAGATGACCCAAAGAAATGTACCTCAGCTAAGCTCCGTCGGTTTGGGATGGCAAAACCCATTTATCGCCTAAGGAATATTAATAAATTTTCGTTAGTTTTAGATCCATCTGCACAAACAGTTTTAACACAAAATGATAAAAATATTGGACAAAGTCTTGTAATAATAGATTGTTCATGGAAGAAAGCCAGAGAAGTTTTTGCAAGGAGAATTAAGGGTTATAGAAGACGTCTTCCACTTCTTGTTGCAGCAAATCCAATAAACTATGGTCATGTTTCAACTCTGAGCTCTTTAGAGGCATTGTCGGCTTCGCTTTATATTATGTCATTTTGTGAGGAAGCTGCGAATATCCTTACAATATTTAAATGGGGGCCAGTCTTTCTATCATTAAATGAAGAACGATTAAAGGCGTACTCCAAGGCTAAGTCTGAAGAAGATATAATAGATCTTGAAGAAGAATTCTTTCGACGCGCGTAAATTAGATAATATTGATTGGGGGGGGAAGGAAACGGTTATAGACAAATCTTTACATTAGTTGTGCATGGTACTTGTAGAGATACTTACTTCACCGTCGTGTCCTCATTGTGAAACTGTTAAGCATAGGATCAATAGAATTGTTGACGGTATTAATCCTAAAGAGAGGAGGATAAATGTAAAAATAATAGATTTAATAAATCAGCCAGAAATACGATTAAAATATGATTTAATGTCAACACCTGCTGTCGCCATTAATGGAAAACTAATTTTTATCGGAGTCCCACCGGATGAAGACATTAAAAGAGAGTTAGAAAAATTTGGAGAATTAACA
>CAYNJB010000056.1:0-6294 GCA_964397515.1 uncultured Nitrosopumilales archaeon
AAGTTCTTGAAGAGCGGGAATAACTTCTCGTACATATGAAGTATTATATCCTTGTCGGGAAAATATGCCGTCTGGATGACAAAAATCATTTTGCATATCTACTACAATAAGTGTAGTAATTTTGGGATTCAAAGCATGTTTTTCTTTAGAATATACATCCAATCTTTATTATTTTACAAAATAATAATATATAAGCTATCTTCTACTCTTTGTTTAGGTGATTTTGCATAAAAGTAATTCCTAGAGATGTAACAAAAATAAAGTTGGATCCTAGAAAAACTATGCTGTTAGTTATTGATATGCAGAAAGGCTTCTTGCAAAAAGGCTCCGCTGGGGAAATTCCTATGGGAAGAAAATTGATTCCGAAGTTAAAAGACTTAATCCAATTCTGCAGAAAAAAAGGTATCGCGATTGCTTATGCTAGACAAAGCCATGAATATTTAATAGGTGGGATTTACAGTAAATTGTTCCCAGATCATTTTGACAGAAATGGAAAGCCTAAAATGTCTAGGAAATCAGATCTCTTTGGAATAGTTAATGAATTGGATGTAAGGCCAAACGATATTATTTTAGACAAAGACAGTTTTAGCCCTTTCTATAGCACAAACATTGATGTAATCCTCAGAGACCGAGGAATTAATACAATTATTATTACTGGACAGGCTACTAACGTCTGCGTTGAATCAACTGCTAGAGACGCTTTTACCAGAAACTATTTATCTATAGTCGTGTCAGATTGTACCGCCACTTTGACTAAAAAAATGCATGAGGCATCACTAGAAAGCATATCTCTAGCTTTTGGCTATGTAGCCCCATCTGATCTTCTTAAGGATCTTATTAAGTGATCTGCAAATGAACGAACATGAATTTGAAGATCTTCATTATAAAGATGCCCCACAGATAGTCACTGAACTCCCTGGCCCAAAATCTAAATTATTATTTGAGAAGCAGGATCGATTTGAGACAAGAGCGGTCAGATATGTGCGGCATTTCCCATCAGCCTGGGAGTCGGGAAAAGGGGCGACCATACGTGATATTGATGGTAATCTATTCATCGATTGGTTCACAGGACCTGCAGTCCTTAATGTTGGCCATGGGAACCCCAAAGTCATAGAAGCAGCAATAGTTCAACTTCGCAAACTATCGCATGTATTAGATGTACCAACTGAAGCCCGAATAAACTTTCTAGAAAAAATGCAGTCAATCCTTCCCGGAGATCTTAATGGTAATGGTAAAATATTCTTTTGTGTCTCTGGATCAGACGCAAATGAAGCTGCGATAAAGCTTTCCCGATATGTAACTAAGAAGCAGACTTTGATCTCTTTTGACGGGGCTCTTCATGGTATGACTATGGGGGCTCTTGCAGTATCTTCTTTATCACCGATGAAAACGGATATTGGTCCATTAATGCCTGGTGTCTTCCGAGCACCATATGCATACTGCTACCGTTGCCCCTTTAATCGTAGCGTAGAAGATTGTTCTTTGGAATGTGTCGAATATCTCAGGCACAGCTTTAGGGACCCATATTCTGGCTTATCAGAACCTGCGGGGATAATCGTTGAACCAGCACAGGGAGAAGGCGGCTACATATTTCCGCCAAATGAATTTCTTAAAAGACTCAAAGAAATTGCTGATGAAAATTGTATACCTTTGATAGTTGATGAAATTCAGACTGGGCTTGGAAGAACAGGAAAAATGTGGGCTAGTGAATGGAGTGGAATCACTCCGGATATATTAACTATCTCAAAATCAATAGCTGCAGGTATTCCAATAGCGGCTATTGCTTATCGGAAAGAATATGATGATCAACTTCCAGATGTTTTCCATTTAGGAACATATCGTGGAAACCCAGTTGGATGTGCAGCCGGCTTTGAAGTAATGAAATTCATTCAAGAGGCACAGCTTCCAGAAAGAACATTAAGACTAGGAAAAATAATGATTGAGGCGCTCAGAAAAACACAAGAAGAATCAAAATACCTAGGAGATGTGAGAGGTAAAGGCCTCATGATTGGGCTTGAATTTGTAAAAGATAAGAAAACTAAGGACCCTGCACAAGATATTTGTCGAGACGTTCTATCCAAATGCTATAAAATGGGTCTTGTTGCCATGAAGGCAGGTCGATGGGGAAATTGTATCAGGCTTGCTCCACCACTGGTCATCACTGATCAACTCGTTCTGAAGGGACTAGAAATAATGCAGAAAGCAATAAAATCAGTTAATGTTAGCTAACTTATCTTTATATGATTAAATTCACTTTACCACTATAGTG
This sequence comes from uncultured Nitrosopumilales archaeon, assembly GCA_964397515.1. Taxonomy (GTDB): domain Archaea; phylum Thermoproteota; class Nitrososphaeria; order Nitrososphaerales; family CAYNJB01; genus CAYNJB01. The sequence goes on from CAYNJB010000056.1 coordinate 2,270, forward strand.
CGATCATCGGTTCTGTAATAATGAGGTTTTGATAAGAATGCCTGAATCTTTTCACCTCCTTTTCAGCGAATATCAAATAGGTAATCTGGCCTTGAAAAACCGAATTGTATTTCTACCACATGCAACTGGTTTCGTCACCCGGGAAAACCTGCCTAGCGAACAACAACAGGCCTACTTCTCTGAACGAGCAAAAAATGGGGTAGGCCTAATAATAGGCGACGGTAGTCAACTTGTACACAGGTCTACAGGTAACCCTTGGTTTGTTAATGCCTGGGATCAACGAGTCGTACCAATTTACCGACGCATAACTGATTCTGTCCACAAATACGGTGCAAAAATGTTCTGCCAAATACAACACTCAGGAAACGAAATGTTAGGTGCATATACTCGCAAACCGCTTCTTGCTCCGTCAGCTATTCCCGATCCTCTAATGAATGAAGTTCCCAAAGCCATGGAGCTTGAAGAAATTGAAGATGTCATTCAAAGTTTTGGACAAGCGGCTCTCCACGCTAAAAAAGGAGGCTACGATGGAATCGAGATCAAGGCCTCCCATGACGGTCTAATTAGGCAATTTTGGTCTCCTGCGACCAATAAGCGGTTAGATCAATACGGAGGAACATTAGAAAATAGAATCCGGTTTTCCCTTGAAATAATCAAAACAGTGCACTCATCAGTAGGAAATGACTTCCCAATCGGGGTGCGTCTTAGTCTAGACGAAATGCTCCCCAACGGTTTTTCCCTTGATGAAGGAATACAAATTGGGAAAACCTTAGCTGAAACTGGAATGATAAGCTATCTAAGTACAGATATCGCGACTATTTCCCAAATGTACCTTACAGATTCGCCTATGTGTGTACCACCCGGCTTTGCACTTTACGCTATCTCTACACTTAAAGCAAACGTGAACATACCCGTTATTGCTTTCGGCAGAATCAATGACCCAATTTTAGCAGAAAAGATTCTGAAAGATGGACAAGCTGACCTAATAGGGATGTGTAGACAACTCATTTGTGACCCAGGAACACCGATTAAAGCAGCATCAGGAAAATTAGATTCAATTAGATATTGCATAGGCTGCAACCAATATTGTTTGTATTACCTCCAACCAACAATTGGCCATGTTGGATGTATTCAAAACCCAGCTGTAGGATATGAAGATACCTTAGGCCCCGAAACACTAAGTCTTGCATCACATCCTAAGAACATAGTCGTGATTGGAGGAGGCCCTGCGGGCTTAAAAGTTGCCGAAATAGCATCAAAAAGAGGACATAACGTGATTATATATGATGAAAATACAAAGCTCGGTGGACTTGTCAACTTAATCATCAAAACACCATATCGCCAGGAATTTGAGGGTATAGTGCGATACCTAATTAATGAGATCGAGCAACTAGGTGTGACCATATATTCAGGAATAAGAGCTGATGCGGATATGGTTCTTAACCACAATCCAAACGCGGTAGTAGTTGCAACTGGAAGCGAACCTGATTTTACTTGTTTTTCCCAAATGGATGTGAATAACATTTGCAGCATCCGCGACGTGATAAACGGAAGAGCAGTTGGTCACAGAGTTATTTTATACGACAAAAGCGGTCACCAGGAAGGACTTAGTGGAGCTGAATATTTAGCTGACCGATCAAAGAGCGTTGAAGTAATTACACCGATGCCAAATGTAGGAAATAAAATAGATGAATCAAATCTCCGCCCTCTATTGATACGACTTATGAAAAAGGGAGTAACATTCAATGTAAACGAAGAAATTACCAATTATTCGGACAACGTTATAACTGTTAAGAACGTATTAACGGATGAAAGTAGAATATTGAACGATGTAGAAACACTTGTGATATCTGGATTGAATAAATCTAAGGACGATCTTTACTTTAAGTTAAAAGGAAAAGTAAATGATATTTACAGAGTTGGAGATTGTGTAGCCCCTCGACTTGCGGACATGGCTATTTGGGAGGGTGAAACAGTCGGCCGTAAATTGTAGGTAATAATGAAAATGTCTGATTTCAAGTTTCTTTTCACACCTTATAAAATAGCAAATCTAGTAATTAAAAACAGGATTGTTCAGCTACCCACAAATCTTACCCTAGCTTGGAATAACCTTCCAAGTGAAAAACAGGCCTACTATTTTGCCGAGCGCGCTAAAGGCGGCGTAGGTTTAATCATTTTAGGATCTCAGATAGTGCATCCAACGGGGGCATCAGATATTCCTGGTGGAGCTGAGATCTGGTGCAATAATAATGACGTAATTAACGGATACAAAAAAATAACCTCCATGGTTCATGAACAGGGCGCGAAAATATTTGCGCAACTCGCACATTTTGGCAACCAAGCAAACAGCGCCGCATCATTTACTCATCTGTGGGCTCCTTCGGCCATACCTGATCCAGCTGTTAGAGAAGTACCAAAAGAAATGGATGAATACGATATTAAAGAATTATTGACTTCTTTTTCTGATGCGGCCAATAGAGTAATACAAGGCGGTTTTGATGGAGTAGAACTCAAAGTATGTCACGACGGAATTCTTCGTCAATTCTTATCTCCAAGGACTAACCATCGAAGAGATAATTATGGTGGAAATCTTGAAAATAGGCTACGACTTCTTGAAGATACGATCACTATTATTCGTAAAAGAATTGGTCCCGCGTATCCTCTCGGAATAAGGCTAACATTAGATGAAATGATTGAAGGAGGATACACATTTGATGATGGAAAACAGTTTGCAGCCACCTTATCTGAAAAGAAACTTGTTGACTATCTAAGTGTAGATCTTGCTACAGATGCAAACATATATCTGTGTATTCCTCCGATGTGCATATCTCCGGGCTATGCGCTATATGTTAGTGCAGCGGCAAAGGAAGTAACGGACCTGCCTGTAATAGGCTTCGGGAGAATCAACGATCCTATTCTAGCTGAAAAAGCCCTCGCTGATGGACTATGTGACTTTGTAGGCCTGGGTAGAGCATTGATAGCCGATCCAGAGCTTCCGAGAAAAGCCTTGGAAGGACATCTTGACGATATCCGCAACTGCGTTGCATGTAACCAAAATTGCATTAGCCGAGGGTTATTACACCTTCCTCTAACTTGCATTCATAACCCTGCTGCAGGAAGGGAAGCAGAACTTGGAATCGGAACTTTGCAAAGATCATCAAGAGAAAAGAAGATAGTTGTGGTCGGAGGAGGCCCTGCTGGGTTAAAAGTTGCCGAAATAGCTGCTCGAAGAGGGCATAAGGTTACGCTTTATGAGAAAACCAAGAATCTTGGGGGACAAGTTCTTTTAGCGGCAAAAATGCCTAATCGTGTCGAATTTGAGGGGGTAATTAAATATCTTATTACTCAAATCAACAAACTTGGAGTAGAGGTTATCCTAGAAGCAGAGATAAAAGCAAAGGATATTCTAGAAATAAACCCCGACTGCACTATAATTGCGACAGGGTCAACAACGTATCTACCTAAAATTGAGGGGGACGGAACAATCGAAATAATAGATGGGAATCGTGTCTTATTAGCTGAGAATTTTGCAGGTCAACAAATTGTAGTATTTGATGAGAATGCACATTGGCATGGAGGATGTGTAATAGAGTTCTTAGCAAATAATAACAAAGTCTTTGCGGTGACTAGTAGAAATATTTTAGGTGAAGAGATTGCATTAACATTTGATCTCCCCCTTTATTACCAAAGATTATTGGAGAAAGATGTAGAAATATTTCCACATAGACGTGTTATTAAAATCGATAAGAAAAACGTTCATATTAAGGAGATATATTCGTCGAATATTAATATTATTAAAGAAATTGACAAGGTAGTCATAGTCGGCTTTGAGAGGGTCAATAACTCGCTTTATATTGAGTTAAAAGGGAAAGTTACTGAGTTATACTCTGTTGGAGACTGTATTTCCCCGGGGAAAGTTGATCGAGCCATTCTCGACGGCGAAAAACTTGGAAGATTCCTCTGAAGGTGAATCGCTAGGTGTGGAATTATGACTGATAACATCCTCGCAGTGTTGGAATCAGATA
>CAYNJB010000057.1:0-6260 GCA_964397515.1 uncultured Nitrosopumilales archaeon
AGAATGGGTCTACCAGCAGATATTGCAATCAAGATTGCCGCAGAAGTGACCTTTGGGTCTGCAAAGATGATTCTCACTACAAAAATTAACCCATCTGAACTGCGACTTAAAGTGACGACTCCTGGTGGAACAACTGTTGAGGGGCTCCATAAGATGGAAACCAATAAGGTAAGAGTAGCTTTTATGGATGCGGTTGAGGCAGCTACTAAAAGAGCGACTGAACTCTCAGAAACTCTAACAAAAAAATAATTTATTGAGAAAATAGTTTAAAATATACCGCTTTTAGACTTAATTATAAGCGGGATTGGTCTAGTGGTTAGGATAGCAGCTTCCCAAGCTGGTGATCGCGGGTTCGAATCCCGCATCCCGCACCTATTGTTAGGTTAAAACACGGTGTATAAATCGAAAAGTTCTATCTTAAAACACTTATGAATTTTATTCAAAGAGCATCTATAGAGGCGCATGTTATGGATTCAAAGCTGAGGCAAGAAAAGAACCTATGAAAACTCAATAACATTTACTAATATCAAGAATTGTTAAGAATAGCATTATTCTATTTTTCATAGATGAGACATTTGCCGTTTTTAACGTAGATGTACTCATAGAACTGATGAATCATCTAACTAATATTATAACAAATGAACAGAATTAGGAGACTTAGTGATATAGGAGACACGCCTAGAAAAAGTGCTGTGGAATGCATTTGGAGTTAATAGGCATATAATTAAGCTATTTATTCTTTAAGATATTATGTTCTTTCTTAATTTAAAGTGTCACCGAGGGAGAATCCGTTTTTTGAGTCTCCAATGCGGCCCTAAAGCATCCAAGATTTAATGGATTAATTTCATAATGTATAAATCTAAGAACAAATATCTTGGGCATATGAATAAGATCGCCATAATTACGCTTATTGTGGGGGTAATGATCGGGATAGGTGTAGGATATTCTATAGTTCAACCTCAATTAAACGATGTCAATGTCCAGTTAGAAAACTCTAAGGTGGATTTACAGAAATCTCAACAAGAATTAACTTCAATTGTGTCTGCAGGGGAGAAACTTGAATCAGCGCTCATTAATCGTAATCGATTTGAATCTATCTCAATCTTGTTTATCTTGACAATGGCTGAAGGAACTTATAAAGCGGATGTAGATTTTTTTGTAAATGTGGAGAGCTACATTAAAGAAATTGGCAGTGATCAGCTAAACACATATTATGAGAGAGTAATGGATGATATTAGAAATGAGTCAAATCAAGATTATATAAATGATAGAACACAATTTATGGATCAATTAAATATTGAATTTGAATGAGTTAATGATGATGTCAACGCATTATTAAGTCAGATAAAAGGCGAAAAATGAGAGAAAGTCGTTTTCCAAGTTTGAGATCCACCATAATAAATCCCAAATAGTGATATAGTAACAAGGTATATTCGAGTAGTTATGAAAGAACATAAAGTTTTGATCGATGAAGTTACAGATGGTAAGCTAGCAAAAAAAGAAGATATACTGGATAAACTTTTTGAAGGATATATTAATTATAGAGATATCAAAGATCTCCCAAAAGGCGCAAATGATTGTACAGTCGCGAAATATGCAGTTGATAAAAATCTAGATGTCCTAACAGAAGACAAGAAATTTTATATAGGATATTTTGACGCGAAATTTAAGAAAATTGAGATTACAGAATTCACCGATAAATTCCAGACAAAAGATAGAGTGTATCGCATTAAAAAAATAAAATAATAATTAAAAGAATACGTAAAGATTAATTTTCATCTTAATAAATGAAAGAGAAATGTGTTAATACACACGCACGTCTAATACCGCGCCATAAAAAAGTCAAGAACTAATTAAAACATGAATATACCAACAACTTAGAAGCAAAAATTATTTATTGCTAATTGTTTCTTATTAGATATATATTATATTTCTTGGCCAATCCCTTTTTGCTTAGCTAATTCATACGCCTTTTGCGCAGTAACAATATCCTCCATGGCTAATCCTGTAGCCTTAAAAAGAGTGATTTCGTTATCACTTGTTCTTGCCTTTTTTTGACCTACGGTGATTTCACTCATTTCTGCATATATATCTTCTTTCGCAAATCGGCCATCTTGCACTGGAACAGCAAAATCTCCAACAATCAATGCTTGAGCAATATTGTCAACAACGATCTTACCTTTATTAGACATATTTGTAAGAACATCAGTATTTAGTTCTCGTTTATCTTTTGTATCTGTGCCAATTGCAGAGATATGCATACCTTCAGAAATCATTTCACCTCTTAGAATGGGGGTCTTGGCAGGAGTGCATGTGACAACAATGTCTGCGCCTTTAACTGCTTGTTCTATAGATGATGCAGGTTGGATATTAATCCCTGTTTCTTTTGACATATTTTCCACGTAGTTATTCATTCTATTAGAGTCTCGGGAATAAGCCCGGACCTCTTTGATGTTTCGAACCTCGCGTAATCCTAATAGTTGGGAGATACCTTGTACTCCTAATCCTATGATTGCTGCAACTTCTGAGTCTTTTCTCGACAAATATTTAACACCTACAGCGCCCGCGGCACCTGTTCTTAACATGGTAATGTAAGTACCATCCATAATAGCAAGAGGTTGGCCATTAACTGGATCATTAAGGATTATTCTAGCAATAACAGAAGGAAGACCATGTTTTTGAGGATTATTAGGATGAACCGTAACAACTTTTACTCCTGCCGAATTAAGGTTTTCGATATATGCGGGCATCGTTATTAAAACACCATTATGTTTCTCGAAGTGAAGATAAATTCTGGCAGGCATTTCGACGCGGCCAAGTCCCATTTCTTTAAATCCATATTCAACCGCATCTATTGTTGTCTTCATATCGAGTACCTGTTTAACATCTTCTTGGGTCAGATACAGAACCATATTAAATCAAATTACTCTCTAACTAGTCATGCTTAAATTGTTTTATTGTGTAAATCGTATATTATTACATCATTTTATTTTGATTGTCAATTAAAATATATAGAAGGTCTTTACAATCTTAAACATATATCAATTAAATTAGATTTTTTGGGATTGCAAAACACGTATTGAAGTAGATGATTATTATTTTATCTATTTGTGATGGTAATTGTTACGTTTAATAAACAGATGAATGGGTTATTTTCCATTTAATTGGCCCAATTTTCTAGTTGATCAAGTTTTGATAAAACTAATTCTGCAGCCCATAAGAATCCAATTATATTATCTATATCACAAATATAAAGCATAATTACTAATATTATCTTCAAATTAGTTTTTAACTTAGCTGGACGAATTTTTCGGTTTTACACTAAAATCAATGTTATAGTTAGGGAGAAAAACCATTTAAGGTTGTATTTGGTGCTTCTTGTGTTAGTAGGTTTAAGATTTTGTTTGAACTTCTTCTTGGAGGTGGAGGACTTTTTGGGGATAATCCATTAGTTCAGCTGATATTTTATATACCGTTTATCCTCTTTTTAGTCTATGGTCAAAAACTACAAAGCTATATGATTCTTGGAGAAGTATCTAGAGCTATGGGGAGGTTGAAGATACTTAAAGAAAAATCTAGAAAGGAAGCCATGGATTATATAACAAGTAATTTGAAACCTCAATCAGATACAGCTGAAAAAATTGATCAAATTCTTGAATACTTCACCATTATGCCTGTGGATATGGATCCGTCAGGAATAGTGGGTAAATTAGAACATACATTTACTATTAGAGATGACCGAATCAAATCAGAAATTCGGGTTTTAGCAACTGAAGGGGATTTAGTTCAAAAGAGCGCCGCAGAGAATATTTTGGAGGCAGCAACAGCTCTTAATTTCATATTTAAAATAATTCGGCACTTCTATGTTCAAGGGAAAAGAACAAGTAACATCTACGTGTTGATATCACTTCAAATGATCATGCCAATGATTCTTCAACAAGCTAATGCGCTAATGGGAGCAATAGATGCCTTCAAACAAATACAGCCGATAGGTGATGGAATAGGCCCGATGATTGTTGGTAAAATGATGCTGGATTATGAGAAGAAAGAAATAGCTAGAGATACTCTTCTAACAGAATGTCAATATAACAATAGAACGCTGTATTTGATTAAATCTACAGGCCCAGGTGGAAATGTCGGGGAACCAGGGAAAGCAGTTGAGAAATTGATTAATGAGATAGAGCCAGATATAAAATTGATAATTATGATTGACGCTGCTTTGAAGTTGGAAGGAGAGAAAACAGGAGAGATAGCTGAGGGAATCGGCGCGGCGATTGGCGGAATAGGTGTGGACAGATTTAAGATTGAAGAAACAGCGTCAAAACGTGATATTCCCATGCATGCGATTGTGGTCAAACAATCACTCCTCGATGCAATTTCGGTTATGAAAAAGGAGATTGCTGAAACCGCGGGTAATGTATCTGAAATAGTATATAGAATAATAGACGAAAAAACAAAAGAGGAAGATAAGGTGCTCATAGTGGGAGTAGGTAATACTCTAGGAGTTGCACAGTAGAATTGGCAACTATGATCCCATCTATAGGTGAAAAGAAAGGCAAACATATAGTTTACACAATTGAACAATGCGTTAAATGTGGTGAGAAGACAAAACGAGTCTTCAAATTAGGAGACTACGTATTCAAAGAAATAGAGAAGTGCCAAAAATGTCAGGACAAAAAAAACATCTCGATGGTTTTCTGTGAAAAAATAACACCGACTTAATTATTCAGTTAGAACAATAACCCCGCCGTCTACAGGAACAATTGTATGCTCAGCTTGAGCCACTGGTTCACCTTGTTCCTCCACTAAAATTGCATAGTCACGAGCTACGTGTTTTTGCACGAGCTGTTTTATCATTGTACTTACAGAATTAGAATCGCCAAATTCTAACAAATGTCTAAACGCAAACGGGAGAGTTTTGTATTTGCCCCATATTTTATCAGCAAAATTATCTAGATTTTTATCTCCAGTTCTTTTTCTCGCAACTAGACTAAATATATCAACCCGATTTCCATTTACCACAACACCTGCACCTTTTTGAGTTGTGACAAATGGCTCAATAGCGTAAACTTGCCCAGATTTGAGTGAAGGCAATCCGGATACGTATATATTTGGAATAGAAAGCCCAGCGTGAACTTTGAATTGATCAATGGCATGACCAGAGAGATTGGAGATCGGTTTCAGACCTAATCGTGAAGCAGCCTGATAAATTGATTGACCTATATCTCCAACTTTTACACCGACTTTGACAGTCTTAATTGCGGCGTCGAGCATATCGTTAGCTGTTTGGACTAACAAATCATATTCAGGATTAAACGATGTAGTGAAAGCAGTATCAGCTATGTAACCATTAACATGTGTACCTATGTCAATCTTCACTATATCGCCGTCTAGAATCTTTGAAGTTTCATTTGGAGCAGGAGAGAAGTGAGCTGCAACACTATTTATGCAGATATTACAAGGGAAAGCAGGTTGAGCGCCCTTACTACGAATTCCATTTTCAACAATTTCTGCTATTTCAAGAATAGGTAATCCAACTCGAATTTTTTTTCTTATATCTTCTCTAACTTCAGAGTTTATTCGACCGGCTATATAGTATTCTTCAGGAATTACCAAGGTTATACTCACGACATATTGCTAAGAAGATATTAACTATTGCTAAACAGTTTTTAATTAGATGCTATCTATTAAAAATTATAACTATTAAACTAGAGTAATCTTAGTTATAAAAATAGTAGTTGTTATTGGTGTGAATAGAGATAGTCAAAAACAAATTCAAATCCAAAAGCATAACTATTATTCGACCCATACTAAAAATAATGATTAGGGCAGGTTAATGAGTTGTCAGATCGGAAACCTTCAAAAAAATATAAAGTCGTTTCAGTAGGTGGAACTTTTGATTTATTGCATAAAGGACATCGGACACTCTTATTAAGAGCATTTGAACTAGGAGAACATGTTCTAATTGGAGTAACATCAGATGCTTTTGTATCCAAGATGGGGAAAACCGGGAAGAATAATTATCAAACTAGAGTTACAAACTTGATAAATTTTTTAAACAAATCATTTCCAAACACTGCCTACGAAATTAGACATCTTGATGCATATTTCGGCCCTCGAATCTACAACTCAGATGTTGAAGCATTAGTAGCTAGCGAAGAGACATCCAATAGAGTAAATCTGGCTAATAAAATAAGAATAGCAAAAGGACTAAAACCGCTAAAATTAATAGTTATAGAAACAATAAAATCAGAAGATGG
>CAYNJB010000058.1:0-6186 GCA_964397515.1 uncultured Nitrosopumilales archaeon
CTAACTACGTTAAAAACAGTAAGTGATAATATTAATAAAACAAATATTGATTTAAAAGATCAAATAGAGAAAATTCAATCCGAATTATCTGAACTAGATCTTATTAACTCGAACCGTTCAAATACCCTACTTGAACAAACACCCGCAAAGGTATATGAGAATGCTTACAAATCCGTTGTAGTCATAAGGACTGACGCTGGTCAAGGTTCAGGCTTTATTTACAACAAATCGAACATCATACTCACAAATTGGCATGTGGTAAGCGGTCCTTTTGGTTTAGAAACAAATATTGAGGTGGAATTTCACGATAGAACAAGAAAGAAAGCCACAATAATCGGTGTAGATGCATATTCTGACATCGCAGTTATTATGGTCTCGGCAGCTCCAAATGATGTAAGACCATTAGATCTCGGTAACTCCTCTGAACTATTTATTGGTCAACAAGTCGTTGCAATAGGGAACCCATTAGGCTTAACTGGGAGTCTGTCTTCAGGTTTAATAAGTCAGCTAAACAGAATTATTAACATTGAAGGTGTTCCCATAATTGTTCCCGTAGAACAGTTGGATATTACTATAGCCCCAGGGAGTTCTGGTGGTCCACTCTTCGATCTTAAAGGAAACGTTGTAGGAATCACAAATGCTGGATCGTCGGCGGGGTTCAACTTTGCAGTCCCATCAGCAATAGTGCAAAGAGTTGCCACATCATTAATCGACAAAGGATACTATAGACATCCCTTTTTCGGTTTTACCCCAGTCGTTCTTACTCCAGAGACTATTCGTGAACTAAATATTATCAATTTAGATCCTTTTCAAACAGGATTACTAATATGGTTCGTTGAGCAAAATCTACCTGCAGATGAAGCTGGTTTAAGATCAGTAATTCAAACCAATTCTACAAACGGTCTTTATGGATTCTTGGCCAAGGATATTATTATCGCTATTGACGGTCAACAAATAATAGATGCGGGTAACTGGCTTTCATACGTCTCAGTAAATGTTTCCCCAACCCAACCCGTAACCTTAACTGTATGGAGTGATGGCGACATTACCTCAGTCATAATTACTCCAACATATAGACCTCCTTTCGAAGAGTAACCAAAACTATTTTACAGTCTCTTTTTCAGATATATCTAGCAAAATATCTGGGTCTTTTTAAAAATTGTTAATTGTTAGTTAATGGTTATTATTGTTCAAAAATGTATGGGGCCGGCGAGATTTGAACTCGCGATCACCAGCATTCTGGCGTGATTGGTCCCCAAGCTTACCGGATTGCGACTCTGGCATCCTGAACCAAACTGTCCCTTGGAAGCGTTTCCTTTATCACTCTTCCGCAGTCTAGACGACGGCCCCGCGATTTACTCATAATTTTTTGCGCTTTAAAAGGATTATACTCTCAATTTTAATAGAACTGCTTTCTACACGTTGATTTGTAATAATTTTACTCATAACCTATACTAATCTTAAAATAAACATTAAGATTATTAATTTTCTAAAATGATGCCAAAATTTGTTAGGGGATTATCATTTTTTATTTTTTATTAGCTTAAGTTCATTTATCAAATTTAAGTAAGATTCTTGTGTTTTGTTTTTTTTGTAATATTGGATAGCAGTTATGATTTTATCTTTGTTTTTTATGGAGAGCATTTTACCAATTTTTTTTGCGTAATAGCCGCCTATGAAAAGATATTGTACTGCGGAGGTAATGTTTTTTACAGTTCGCTCACTTGCGGATTCAAAGTCAATAATTTCAACGTCGCCATTAACAAATACGTGTTTACTCATATTGCTTAGCTCACCATGATCTAAACCGATCTTATCAAGTCTTCTACATTTTTCTAGAATATCTAAACAAATTTTTCGTAATAATGCAGAAGAACCTTTCCCTGAAAGTGTTTTGATCCATTTAGGTAGTAGTTGACCTTTCATTAGCTCTATGAGCAGAAAATTGTTTGAATATCTGATAATCTTAGGTCCGACTCCAACTGTGTTTGCTTTTGTTAAGAATTTTACTTCACGTTCCATGCTAGGCCGGTTTGCGTCAATCCGTCTGATTTTTAATGCTGCTTCCCCTTTTCGTGTATTTGCGGTTACTACGATGCTTACGCAACCTTTGCCCAGAATTTTTAATCCGTATATTTCTACATGACCTTTAAACTGGATTGAGGAAACACCCAAACTTTTGAGTTCACTTATTCTATCTCGCAGAATCTTTTTTGTAGGATTTGGGTATCCTAGTATTTTGCTATATGGATGTGTGGATAGATCTTTAATTGGCACTATTGTTAATAATTTGGTCTGTTGTGGAAATTCTGATCACCTCATTTAATAACCATTGCTTATTTTTTGTCACAGGAATTATTTGTTCCCCTACGAATATTTTGCATGTTTTAGACGCCTCATTTATAAGTCCTGGCGCGATTCCTGAATCTTTAATTTTCCTAGTGAAAAGTTTGGATAATAGTGTTACAGCGTTTTGATGTTTTCTGGTTTGAAGTGAGTTGATTTTTATGTCGTCGCTTATCCATATGTTCTTTGATTTCTTCTTATTCTTTAAGAGATATTGGTCTACTTCTTCACGTCTAAAAATATCGGGTCCTTTATTTATTGTATTGGCGGATAGTTTAAGTCGTTCTAGAAGAAAAATGAATCCGCTTTCATTCTTTTCATCGCTTGCCTCACTGTGCCTGAAGATTGTGAAGCCTTCAGATTTTAGTTTTCGGCATAAGGAGTTTCCGGTTCTCTGAAGTTGGCCCCATATAATGTCTGGACTTCTTTCTGAATGCTTTATGGTTACTACTATCATTTCTTCAAGTAACTTCTTTGTTGGAGTGTATTTGATATGATCTTTTTCTGAAAAATAGTAAGTGCTGGGTTTTGCTAGGAACTGTCTTGCAGCATATATGATCTTGGCCAAACTATTTGCGGAGATGGCAGCTCCAAGGTTTCTTTTTTTATCTACAGGGTCTAAAATAACCATTGGTGTCTTAAATTGGATGTCGTTGTTTTCCCGAGAATCGTTTAAGCTCACTATCTCTGATTCTTTAATATCTGAGAGAGCGGTAAGTGTTTTGATAAATCCGCCATACCTCATTATTAGCACCTCGCAGACATATCCGCTGAATCCTTTTGTTCGAACTTCAGCTCCATATACCCCAATAGTTTTAATGAATTTTTTCAGATATCTAACATCATCGTTCAAACTATCTTGAAGATGTTTTCTAACATAATTTGTATGGAATGGTGAACGATCTGCTGAGCTGAGCCAGTCTCCAGATTTAACTTTGAAGCATGGAACTATGTTGACCAAAACCTGGTCTACCCATGCCTCAAGATAAGGGTGTTCAGAAAAACGCAGTCGAGTTTTATATCCTTTTACTGATTTCTCAGCTATTGGAAGACCTATCTTCTTTAACGATTCTTTTCCCATAGATTTTGGAAACCTTATAAAAATATCAATGTCCACATCTTTTCTTAACCAAGTATCTTTAGCGTATGAACCGCCTAGAATAACTTCTAGTCTTTTGTCATATTTTGAGGCTGTTGATTTTACTTTTTTGACAACTTTGTCTCTAATCCGGTTTATCTCTCTTCTTTCCGAAAGCTGTGGTTGACATATCTTTTTTACATGTCTTAAGACATTACTGAGACTCATCTTATTTCGCCCTCAGTCTTAAGACTATATCTATTGATTTCTGTATAAACTGGGCCATTTCGGGTTAATTCGCTTTTTTTAAGTTTCAATGAATCTATAAAATCTTCTCCAAAAGCTTTATTTTTAAATGATTTTATAATTTCTTGCAATTTATCTCTGTTCATTCCACTTTTTACCCGTGCGATCGTTAAGTGTGGGTGGAAAGGTTTGCTGTCACCAATTTTAATGTCGCCCAATCTCTTGACAACTTCGTTTGATAGTTTAGATAGGATTTCTGCGCTAGCATCATCTACACCTACCCAGATTATCCTTGGATTTTTATCTGAGGGAAAAGCCCCTAAACTTTGATATTTTATTTTAATCTGTGGTACATCAATATTGATAAAAAGATCCTTTATTTGGGAGTGTACATAATCGTTTATCTCCCCAAAAAACTTGATAGTAAAATGTAGATTGTTGGCTTCCACTGTCTTGATGTCTGCGCCTGCAGCAAGCATTTCTCTTTGCAAATCTACAATTTTCTGGACAATATTCTGATCACTCAAGTCAACTGATAAAAAAGCCCTCATATCGGATCCCTTTGGTGATAGGATAGTTTAAAACAAATTTATACTCTTTGACATGATGATTTCTGCCGTGAGCATAGATAAGAAAGTCAGAGGCAAGCTTGCTGTCTGTATAACTGGAATGCCTGGAGCTGGGAAATCTACTGTAGCTCAGGCTCTTCAAAAAAACGGGTTTGATTTAGTTGTTTTAGGTGATGCTGTGAGAGCTGAAGCAGAAAAGACGGGGTTTGTTGGAAGTGATTTTAACCTCGGTAAGATTATGAATGATCTTCGAAGCAAATTGGGTATGGGTGCAGTCGCTATTCTGTCGATGCCGCGTATCCGATCTGAAGGACAACGTTGTGTAATAGATGGCATACGAAGTATAGATGAGGTGAATGTAATTAAGAAGGAAATCGATGTGCATGTTCTTGCAATACATGCTTCGCCCCTAACAAGATATAATTTTTTAAGAAAAAGGAAAAGAGGAGATAACCCACTAAACTGGGAATCATTTGTCACCAGAGATAGACGA
The DNA here is from genome assembly GCA_964397515.1 of uncultured Nitrosopumilales archaeon. Lineage (GTDB taxonomy): Archaea > Thermoproteota > Nitrososphaeria > Nitrososphaerales > CAYNJB01 > CAYNJB01. The sequence continues at coordinate 4,733 of CAYNJB010000058.1, forward strand.
GAGATTGATGTGGGGTTAAGTGAAGTTATCGCGTTATCAGACGAAGTTATTTGTAACAATAGGCTTTCGATAGAAGAACTAAAATCAGAAGCCATTAAAATTGTAAAAATGTGGATTAATGAAAATGAAGCTGGAACCTCTTAATATCCCGATCAAAATCTCGTTTAACGTAGAAGTATTTCCATCAGAAGAGGTTGAGAAAGTTAAACACGCGGTTTCTAACTTGCTACCTGAAATCGAAATAATTTCCAATTCAAAAGGTTTGTCTGGTGAATCCAAGGACATAAAGTGTTTAGCTTTTATCTATGAACAAATAAGGGCACGTAGAATATCAGCAATAATATGGCGGCTTTATCTTAAAAATCTGAAAGATGACGTGGGTCTACTGTATTTTAACAAACAGGCGGCATATGTGAAATCACTTAACATATGTGAAAATCCTTCAGAATCACCCCTTGGACCGATTATCTTACAAATTCATTGCACTGATTCAGACTTGTTTCTTAAATGGCTTGCTCCAGGTGTTTAATTTGAGCCCTAAAATAGGTGTATCAACACGATATCTACTTAATCATAAAGAAAATTTTCTAAAGATCTTTGACCTGCTAAGTGAGCCTGGCTTCAGGGAAGAAAAGTCAGACATATTGGAAATTGTTGATAGTGAAGAACATTATCTTGACAAAGAAAAAATTAAACGATTAAATGAATTCATGAAAACTGGCTCGATCTTTACAATTCACTGTCCTTGCGATGATTGGATAAATATTGCGGATAAGGAAGTGTCGAGGCGTAAACGTTCCATAAGACGAATAATTGAATCAATAGATGCTGCTGCTTCACTTGAAGCTAAATCATTTGTCCTTCATCCAGGTAATTATTATTTAGAAGAAAAAGACAGCATATCTGAACTCAATGGTGATTCACTTATCGAGTTAAGTGACTATGCTTCGGATCGTGGTATCCCCATAGGGGTGGAAAACATGATGGTTGGGTCCCATAATTTTATGAAACTTCCAGAAGAATTCAAATCATTAGAGGAAAGAAGGGGAATAAAAATTAATTTGACTCTGGATGTAGGTCATGCTCAAATAGGCAACCAGATTGAGAACTTTATAGATTTATACGCAGATAGAATTTTATCAATCCATATCCACGATAATGGAGGAAGTTCAGATGACCATTTAGATATCGGCGAGGGAGTAATTGAGTGGAAACAGGTGTTGAAGAAAATAGTCACCAGTTCATTTTCAGGAAACTATATTGTTGAAACTCATAATGAACCTTTTGATTCTTTATTGACCCTCAGGAAGATGTTATCTGAGTTAGAAGGCAGTTATTCTAATCGTGGTAAGGTAATTCTAGCTCCATAAGGTCTTCAGCTGCTAGAACATTGCTGTGAATCTCTGAAGCTTCTCGAACAAGTTGATCTACTTCATCATACCTTGCGCTAAAAT
>CAYNJB010000059.1:0-6162 GCA_964397515.1 uncultured Nitrosopumilales archaeon
TTCAGTTTGTGGAATGTGCAAGTTCATTTCATCCCCATCAAAGTCTGCATTGTAAGGATGACATACTGCAGGGTTTAATCTAAAGGTTAAGTGAGGCAATACTTTTATTCTATGGGCCATCATACTCATTCGGTGAAGAGATGGTTGTCGATTAAAGAGAACTATGTCACCGTCCATTAAATGTCGTTCAACAATAAAATTTATGCTTAATGAATTCGCAAGTGTTTCACGGTCAGCAACATAATCTAAACGTATTTTTACTTTATCGGGCCGAATTATATAATTTGCGCCTGGGTGTTTGTCAGGTCCATTAATTATTAGTTTTTTCAGGAATTCCATGTTCCAAGGTAGAGCTCTCTCGGGAATTGTTAGTTTCTTAGCTATTTCAAATGGAACACCAACTTCACCAAGATCCAAATTTGGGTCAGGAGATATTACCGTCCTACTTGAAAAGTCAACTCTTTTTCCGGATAGGCTTCCTCTGAACCGGCCTTCTTTCCCTTTTAGGCGTTGACTTATAGTTTTAAGAGGGCGCCCTGAACGATGATGAGCTTGTGGAATACCGGAGACTTCATTATCAAAAAATGTTGTTACGTGATATTGGAGAAGGTCAACTAAGTCTTGTACTATAAGAGGTGGAGTGCCTGATTCTTTACTTTCTCTAACTCGTTGATTTACTCGTAAAACATCAACAATTTTATGGGTTAGATCATCTTCTGATCTAACACCGGATTCTAGTGTTATTGATGGACGTACAGTTAAAGCTGGTACGGGTATTACTTGAAGAACAAACCATTCAGGTCTTGCAGAATTTGGATCATATCCGAGGAGCTCAAGATCTTCATTTTTTATGCGTTCCAATCTTTCGCGTATGGCGACCGGTAAAAGCCTAGTTGCACCACCCCATTCAGTCACTTCGTGAAATACAGTAGGTGTAGTAAATTCAATCTCAAATTTTGGTTTTCCACAGTGTGGACAAACTGTTGCTTTTTTCGCTTTTTCTTTTATTTCTTTTACAATTGTGGTGCGTATTGATGGGAAAGATGAAAACTTTTCCGCTATTGTGGCCTTATATGAATCAATCTCTTCTTGCGGAATAAGAGCGCGACCGCATTGCCTACATGTGATAATTAAGAGTTTGTTAATTTCATCAACAAATGCGATATGTAACACATGTTCTGCTAATTCCACATGACCAAAATGACCAGGACAACGAGTGGCAGTATTCCCACATGTAGCACATTTTTGACCAGGTTCAAGTGTTCCTAAACGATTATCCATAAGCCCCCCAGAGACAGGCATGCCATCTTCATCATATGTTTCGGGAGCCGTAATTTCTACAACGGAGTATTTTCTTATTTCACTTGGGGAGAAAACAGAAAAACGTATTCCTTTTACTGATCTAACTGATTCTTCGAACAGCATTATTTATACCACATCCTTTAGTAAAAGTCTAGGAGCAATATTTAGACTCATCATTTCCTGTAACAAAAGCTTGAATGCATATGCGATTACAACTGTAGAAATTGTCCCTCCGTCACCACAAAGTCGACAAGTGTATTTTCTGGCTTTGCCATCATAGTAAGAAATAAGCCCACATTTTTCACAAACATGTATTTCAGTTCTATCAGCTTCGTCTAAAAGTCGATCTTTAAGCATCATCGACGCACCATAAGCTATAAGGCAATCACGCTCCATTTCTCCAAACCTCAAGCCTCCACCTCGTGCTCTTCCTTCAGTAGGTTGTTTAGTAAGCATTTGAACTTGACCTCGAGCTCGAGCATGTATTTTATCAGCAACCATATGGTGTAATTTTTGATAGAACACTACACCCATGAAGATGTTAACAGCATACTTTTTCCCGGTTCGACCATCATAAAGTGTTTCCTTCCCTGATGGTTGAAATCCGTGTTCAATCAAAGTTTTTTCAACCGATTCAATTTTCTCCCCTGTGAAAGCTGAACCATCAACAGGTCTTCCTCTTAAAGCAGAAGCTTTACCAGCTAATGACTCGACAAATTGGCCAACAGTCATTCTTGATGGGAATGCGTGTGGATTAATAATTACATCAGGAACAATCCCTTCTGCGGTATATGGTAGATCAGTTTGGTTAACCACTAATCCAACTATTCCTTTCTGACCATGTCTAGAAGCAAACTTATCCCCAATTTCAGGTACTCGCATATCTCTTACACGAACTTTGTACATCTTTCCACCTTCTTGGTTCTCGGTGAGAAATACAGTATCAACCACTCCAGATTCGGACGGTCTTACTCCAATAGATGTATCACGTCTATAAGGTCCTTTAATTTCGAATTCCCGATATTCTTCCATAAATCTAGGTGGACTAGTTTTACCAATTACTACATCTCCTCCTGTAACAACAGCCTCATGCATAATTACACCGTCCGATTCAAGAAGACGATAATATTTTTCTCCTCGATAACCTCTTGTATTTGATTCAGACGAAGGAGTTTCGAAGGTATCGTTCATACCGCCTAAGTATTGTTTAGCTTCGGCCTCATAAATCCTATAGAAGAAAGTTCGACCTAAACCTCGATCTATAGCAGACTTATTCATTACGATCGCGTCTTCAATATTATAGCCTTCAAATGATAGAACAGCTACTATGCAGTTTTGTCCAGTTGGTCTATCGTTTAAATTGAGGATGGTTGCAGAATTTGTTCTCACTAGAGGTGGTTGTGGATAAACCATTAGATGTTGTCGAACATATGTATTGAATAGAAAAGTAGGTGTTTGGAATCCGAGAGATTGCTTTGCCATAGCTGATTCATATGTGTTTCTTGGAGATTGATTATGTTCTGGATAAGGTATTATAGATGCGGCTACTCCAAAAATAGAAGAAGGGTGTAGCTCGAGATGAGTATGCTCATCATTAGTTGTTTCTGGACTGGTAGCAATATATGTGTTCTCTTCTTCGTTGGCATCAACAAGTTCGATAACGCCTATATGTATTAGATCGTTCCAGCTAATTTTTTTGGTTATTACATTATTAATGATTTCATCAGTTAAAAGTGGCTGTCCATCTTTTACAATAATTAGTGGGCGAATAACTCGTCCTGCGCTACAACTAATATAAATGCGATCAGCGGCTCGACTGTCGTTTGATATAGAATGATAAATACTGACATGTGGTTGAATCTGTCCCTCTCGCCGTAAGTTTCTAAATGATGATGCGAGTTTGTCGCCGTTTTTTACAAACCCAACAAAACGCCCGTCAATGAATACTTTACAACCATCAAGTTTTATATCCCTTGACGCTTCTCGGACAGTTTGAACTCCAAGTTCGAGAAGCTTATTTAGAATCTCGTCAATATTGGCGCTGACTGAAATTACTGCTGACAAAGCTAAGTTCTTAACTAGTCCACAGTTTGCACCTTCAGGTGTCTCACTAGGACAAATTCTTCCAAAGTGTGTAGCATGGAGGTCTCTAGCTTCAAAGTTAGGCTGTGTTCGACTCAGAGGAGATTGAATGCGTCTAAGATGGCTAATAGTTGAAAGATAATTTATTCTGTCTAACAGCTGAGTTACCCCAACCTTACCTCGTCCCCAATTACCAGTTGCAATAGCGTTGTTTAGCTTATCAGTAATAATTCCAGGCCTTATTGCTGCTCCAACGGCGTTTATTCCCCTACGTTGACCCATTCGCTCTAATTGGTATTTGATATCTCGAGTTAGATTACGAAAAGCTGTTCGGAAAAGATCAGCAATCATTTGTCCTGCAAATTTTATTACTTTATTTCCATAATGATCTTTATCATCTGGTTTGACTAGACCTAGTTTGAGCTCTAGTAATCGACAAACGGCTTCACCTATAAATACGGCTTTGTCATATCTATTATCTCTTGTTTTCCCAAGATGGGGTAATAGACTCCAATCAAGGATTGTTTCTGCTCTTCGTATTCTATACTCATCAAGCATACCATGGGCAACTCTATGTCCAAGGTAAACAAGGGACTCATTAGAATTAGGTGCGTCCATAGCTTTTTCGAATGAAGCGTCTAGTAAATCTTGCAACTCGGGCTTCATAGAAACTAAATCAGCAATTTCTTTATCGCTTTCAATACCCAAGGCTCTTAAAATAATTACAAAAGGTAAGTCAACAGGAGAACTAGGAAGCTTTAGTTGAATTGCTCCATCTTGTTTCAATATTAGTTCAACTTTAGCTCTATACCCAACTATAGAGGAATATATCTTGGATTTGTAAACAAGATTTACCCCTACTTTATCTATGTCAACAAGAATTTTATTTGGAGAGAGATCTTCTAAACCTACGACAACGCGCTCACTTCCGTGTATGATGAAATATCCCCCTGGATCAGCTGGATCTTCCCCAACTTCAACAAGTTGATCTTCTGGAACTTTACTTAGAACACATAGATTAGAGCGGATCATAATAGGCAGATCACCAATATGTTGGAATTTAGTCTCCCGGATTATGCCACCTTCTTCTATTGTCATTTCAAGAAGAATAGGTGATGCATAAGTCAAATCACGTAATCGTGCTTCTAATGGAAAAATATTACTTGTCGAACCATCAATCTCAACAACACGTGGTTGTCCAAGTTTAACTCGTCCAAATAATACTTTATAGGGGTTCCCGATGGTTTCAACCTCAATTTTTCCAACTTCATCAGCTACACTTTGTATTTGGTTTAAAATAAACGCATTATAAGAATTCAGGTGTTGTTTAGCTACGCCCTCTTGATCTAAGATGTCTTTTAAAACATCAAAAGAACTGGTGTCTGATAATTTAGTAGCCATTTTTTAACCCACCACATATCTATAGTAAACTGTTTCTCCAGCCGTTTCACTTTTTCGGGTGATTTTTATTAGATCAGTGGATTTAGCGTCTAATTCTCGAATAGCTGGGTCTGAGAAAAGGATATGCGGAAACAATTCCAAACGTGTATTAAATTTATTACAAAGAGATTCATAGTCTTTTGGTGGAACGATTTCATGTTTTGGCACAAATATATGTCCTAAGACACTAAAAGTTTCTTTTTTTTCTTCTTTAACTTTTTTTTTCTTAATATCTACTTTTTTTTTCAAATATATCACAACACCGTCGAGTTAATACTCTAGAGCCTCCAACTATACAAAAACGATCATCAGGCACACTAGTCAATCATTATTTAATGTTTGCTTTTAACTTTAATATAGAAATAGGTTTGGAGCGGGCTCGCCGGGATTCCCGACATTTTATGTTTTCGGACCCGGGACCCCCGGGTTAAAAGCTTCACCGAGAAAATAGGTTCTCTCCGATGCTCTACCTGGCTGAGCTACGAGCCCGCTGATTAGCCTGTGTTGAACCAACTATTATCCCTTACTTTTAATTAAATCTTAATTTCCACGGAATATTTATCTGAAGCCAATAAGATGGGTTAGACGGTGCCCTGGTGGTGTAGGGGAAACAAGTTGGACTTGTTCTCTGCCAAAAGCTCGGTCTAGCATAGGACGCTGTCACCGTTCTGACCCGGGTTCGAAACGCAATACGATTAATTTCAATTGCCAAAAAATCCCGGCCAGGGCGCACTTAATATTATTTTCATTTATCTATCTAAAAATAGGCATACGTGTGAAAAACAATGTTAACCTAAAATAATTAGTATCATAAATAGATAATAATCAGAAGATTTTATTAATAATTAAAATAAATCTTAAAATTTTAAGAAATAAATTTTAAATAAAATAACTGCTGAAATAAAAAATGAATTACGTTAGACTTAAATGGATAGATTAAGACACTAAGCTGACATATTATTCAATGGAGTATACATTGTTTGTCTAACAAAATCAAACTGACCTCTGAAGAACTGGGACTTATGTCTTTATTTCAAAGCATCAGTGGTGCAACGGCACGAGATTGTTTAATCGATTCCAAAAACGAAAGGGTGATGTTTATTATTAATAAAGGAGAAATGGGGCTTGCGATAGGAAAGGGAGGTAGTTCCATTAAAAACATAGAGAAGCTCGTCGGGAAACCTGTTGAATTAATAGAACATTCTTCGGATCCTAAAGAGTTTATTCGGAATTCACTTAATCCTAAATTCGTTGCAGATGTTCGAATTACAAATAAACTTGATGGCACAAAGATGGCTGTTGTAGTAGTAGATCAAAGACGCAAAGGGGTAGTAGTTG
>CAYNJB010000060.1:0-6160 GCA_964397515.1 uncultured Nitrosopumilales archaeon
TGCGCATAAATTCGCTTCTAATGTTACAGACATCATAGGTGGCGTACAAGGTATATCCGTCCTCCCATCGAGTGGTGAAGTTGCCGATATTTACGTGGGAAAAATTAATGATGCTCATCAGACAGCTGCAAAAAAACTTCTTGACACCTCAATAATTTCGTTACCTGACCCTCCGAAAGCAATTATCTGCGCACCAGGATCATTAAACGGCTCATCAACAATGTCTTCTGCATTAAAGTCATTTTGGAATATTATTCCAAGTCTTAAAGGCGGATCAAGCGCGGTATTACTTGCTGAATGCTTAGATGGTTTAGGCTCTGAAGCACTTTCACTTGCAGCAACAAACAGGATTAACCTTAAAAACTTGAAATCCCGTTTGAACTATTTTCCTGGATTGGAAGATTTACTTTATCTCGAATGGGCGAAGCAAAAAGCAAAAATGGCTATGATTTCATCAATTCCTAACTACTATTTGGAGAAAGGATTAGGTCTAAAATCACTTAGGGGTATGTCAGACGCTCTTCCGTTTATCTTTGGTAATCAAGGAACTAAAGCAAAAGTACATATAGTTCCAGACGCAGAACACACATTATTAAAGTCCCAATAAATTTACTACTATGAATACAACGTACTCATATGTTAATAAAATTTATTTAGCCTACAATTAACATGTTGAAATCATCAAAGTATACATAAAGATCGTCTGGACCCCTAAATTCTTCATCTACATGCATCTCAATGCTTATCTTTTTTAAAATAAAATCATCTATATTATCCCGATCCCAATAATTTTTAAAGTCATCTGCAATATTTCTAGAAAACTCTTTCCATTCTACATCTGCATTCTGTATCTCGAAAGCGATTTGCGATGTCTCATTATAATATTTATACTCCGAACCTTTATTATTTAAAATATATGTCATCGATCTATAATCTAAATCAGGCACATCTTTTTTGATTAATAATGTAACAACTAAGTTTGTTCCATTCTTATTAACTAATCTATACCAAAAATCAAATCTCTTAATCTTGGAAACAGCCTTTTCAGGTATAATCGGTTCAAGCTTCACAGTTTTCGTATCTCCAGCAAGTATTAATCGCGCGCTATAGTTGCCTGAATGCGGCTTTACTCTGGCTACATTTACTTCTCCAAAGTTGCTCTTATGTCCAAATGAACTATACCCCCACCCAGTTAAACTACCCGTTTCAAAATCTCCATTCTCAATAAAACTTTGGTCAACACTAAATATCTCATCTACATTATTGGGTGAGTATAGCCATGCAATAAAAATAATAGAAACAATAATAGAAACTACAATTAATATAACAAGGACATACTTCAGCTCCTTATATCTGCGTTTCATTGACTCATCTCTATGTCCCTCTCATAAAATAGCTAATAACATTATCTAAAACAAATATGTGAAATAGTCAAATAACGCCGCCTTTAAACACGTATCTATATTTCTAATTAAAAATTTAGTGTGAAGAATGGGTTATTTTGTATTGCGAAGATGTAAATTAGAGCAGCTATTAGCCAAGTTAAAGCAAAGAATATTTTTCTTCTTAATGAAAGCGGTGAAACATCATCGAGCGGCCTCATTTCTGGGTTCCTTGATGACAGCATTAGAATGAGAATGGCCATAAGCCAAAACCCAATTAACGCCAATATTATAACGCTAATGATGGTTAGAATTCGATGTTTCTTTGTACTTAACATTGCACGAGCAACATGTCCTCCGTCAAGTTGCCAAGCCGGCATCAAATTAATAAATGTAATCAGAAAGCCCAATGAAGAGGCAAAGATAAGTGGTGACAGAATTAATCCACTATTTGGGTCATTAGACGCAAAATTACCCAAGAGAAAACTAGTTAACGTGTCTAAACTGGGGACTGGTTGCATCTGTCCTGAACCAACTTGGCTATTTAATTGATCTAATGGCACTGATGCAGTTGTTAATGCACCACCTATAGCTACAACTATTGTGATCACTAACCCTGAGATAGGACCCGATATACCTAGATCAAACAAAGAATCTCTGTTTGCAGGGGGTTCACGTGAAGAAATGACCGCGCCAAGAGTTGGTAAGACACCTGGTATTCCTGGTATAAAATATGGCGTTGATGATACCATACCATGAGTTGAAGCCGCTAGCTTGTGCCCCAACTCATGTATTCCTATTATCCCAATTACTCCAATAGTGTATAACCCAACTATCGTGAGCATATTATATCCTGGAAAACTCACAGACCTGATAAATCCATCTGCAATTACCGTGCCAATAGTGGCTATGAAAAGAATAAGGGGAATTAACGGGTTACGCGGTTCTGAAGGCGCCGATCTTACAATTGTTAATATTAACAAACCGTTTCTTTTTCTAAGAAACGCCAAGTATCCTCTTTTTTTTACATCATTTAATAGTCCCACAAACTCTTTTTTTGTATTACTTGACTCTTCTACTTCTACTTCGACAGATCCTTCTTCCCTTAAGAATCTATCTCGAACATTAAATCTACTATTCACTCTCTCATTTAACCACTGTTGTTCGTTATACTCATTAGAGTCATATCTTGGCGCCAATTATTTTTACTAATATGCTGGATGATAAATCGTTTTGTTAAGTTTTGCGGTTGATTTCATATGTAACGCTTATCTGTAACTCCGAGGAAGGAAAAGTGATGCACCCCCTATTTCTTAAAAAAGTAGGCGAATACTCTATAAAACCTTGTACATTAGACAACTTAAAGGACGTAATAAATATTAATTTAACTACATTGCCTGAACACTATTCTGATTTATTCTTTGAAAATCTTCTAAATGGGTCACCCGAAACTTTTCTAGTTGCAGAGAAAAATGAACTATTAGTCGGTTACATAATGTGTCGAATTGAGTATGGTTTCTCAAATCTAAAACGCTTCGCGGTAGGCAGAAAAGGACATATTGTGTCACTAGCTATCCTCGAAGACCATAGAAGAAAAAAACTAGGTAATGCTTTAGTTGAGGAAGCTCTAAAAGGTATGGCCAAACAGAGTTGCAGAGAATCTTTTTTAGAAGTTCGGGTATCCAATCAAGCCGCAGTTCAGATGTATCAAAATTTAGGTTTTCAAATAACTTCTCGACTTGAATTCTATTATAAGGAAGGCGAAGCCGCTTTTTTAATGTGCCGTGATTTAACTAATAACAATGATCTGAACAAACAAATCTAATATATTAAAAGTATCGTCATATTGATGTAAACTCAGTAACTGCCCAACAAATCGTATTTAGAGCACTGATAACTTTTCTTAATATATTATAAACAACTTAAGAAATAATTATATATGCCTATTTTGTTATCTATAGATGATAAGTTTGGATAGAGATCAAGGAATAGGCGGTCTTATATTTATTGTAGCTATACTTGGAATAATTGTATACGGCTTATTGTTGTGGAACCCTTGGTTTGGGTCACTCTACACTACAACAGTTCTCGCAATAACCGCGTTTTTAGCTGTAGCTTTAGCATTAGGCATTCTAGGTTGGATAGGTTGGACAATGGCAAGAACTCCCCCACCTCCACCACTTGAGTCTCCAAATCTAGAACCAACTGATGTTGCTGAGCCAGAAAGTAAGGCAAAAAAATCAGAGAAAGTTACTGCGCCTAAAAGTAAAAAAAAGCCGCAAAGTAAGGCAAAACCAAAAAAATAAAAAAAGCTACGTAAATCCTAAGTCCAAAACAGTTTGACTCCAACGAGGACCGACTTCTCTCACTACTCCAGCATATGATAGTGAAAACTCTTTATTGGCTACCCTCTTCACTCTCTCCAAAGCTTTATCTTCCGGGCTTTCTTTATCGGAAAATATATGGTCATAGTAATGGATAATTCCTTTTGATTTTATAGATCTCTCAGCATCTGCAAAATAATCTAATGCTTTCTCCGGCAGTAGCATTAATACCCTATCGGCAACACCGATTAACTCTTTAGATATAATACTACTCGCGTCTCCTAATATTGGGATTACACTGTCGCTCACTTTATTTAATTTGATATTTTCCTTCATGAGCTCATATGCATCTGGATTTATATCAATAGAATATATCTTTACATTTCGAATTCTTTTACCTATCAATATAGAGAAACATCCGATTCCTGCAAACATATTGACTATAGATTCTCCGGGTTGAACAAGATTGCATATCCGAAGTCTTTCTGTTGATAATCTCGGCGAGAAATATGCTTTTCTAAGATCTACTTTAAAAATACATCCATGTTCTTTGTGGGTTGTCTCATATATTTCATCTCCTCCAATGACTTCTAAATCTCTAATTCTATATTCTCCTCCGACAGGTGATGTTTGTCTTAAGACTGTCTTAACATTCTTTAAATTAGAAAGTATGGCTTCTGCAATTAGATTCTTCTTATAATCTAATTGATCTGGAATTTTAATAACTACAATATTTCCAACTATGTCAAAACCTGAATAAACCAGCTTTAGCTCGTCTATAGTTAGAATGCCTGATAAAGCTCCCTTAAGGAATCGTGGCATATCTTCTACTCTTCTATACCTGATGAGCGATAATAATATGCTCCTGATTCTTTTTGGAAACGATCCATCTTGCTTCCAGGTTTATTCACTCTAGGTCTTCCCGACTCAATGTCTCTCCTATATGTTATTCCTAGATCATGAAGAAAAGTATTCATGCCCTTTTCTTTGTTGACCGAAGCTGTCGCTCTCCCGTTAACGCCTGATGTACCTGTGAAGATTAGGAGTTTATCTGCAACAATGTCAATGATCTGTATATCATGATCAACAACAATTGCTGATTTTCCATGTGATTTAATAAACCTGTTAATTGTTTTGGCAAGACTTATTCTATCCTCAATATCAATAAATGCTGAGGGCTCATCTAAAGCATATATGTCTGCATCCTGAAGTAAGCATGTGGCTATCGCAACTTTTTGGAGTTCTCCACCGCTAAGTTCTTTTGTTGTCTTGTCCATGAGTTTTTCTATGCCAAATGGGTCTATTATCTGAGCTCGATAAGACCCTGATTCTAGTTTGTCTCCTGAAGCAGATTGAAGTAAATCTATTACACTTTTATCGACGTCCATATCTAAATATTGTGGTTTATATGATATTTTAGCTGATGATTTCACCTTTCCCTTTTCAGCTTTCTCGACCCCTGCAACAATTCTTAGAAAGGTTGTTTTCCCAAGGGCGTTAGCTCCTAGGACTCCTAATACTTCGTTTTCTTTAATTTTTCCTCCATCTATTTGTAGTTCAAAACCCGGGTATTTTTTCAGTATATTTGAATATTCAGCTATTGTTTTCAGATCTAGATTTTCTTCTGATGCCGCAAGAGCTTTGAAAGTTACTGGTTTCTCTCTGAATCTAACATTTTCCTCGGGTAAATATCCGTCTAAAAGGACGTTAATACCTGTTCGGGATGATTGGATACCTGAAATTACTCCGTATGCTCCAGATTCTCCGTAAAAGATATGAATATAGTCACTAATATAATCTAAAAATGTTAAATCGTGTTCAGCTAGCAAGATTGTTTTTCCTTTCCCGGCTAACTCCCGTATTACTTGTGCAACAGCCATTCTCTGAAAAACATCGTTAAATGAAGCTGGTTCATCAAAGAAGTACAAATCCGCATCTTTTGCCGCAGCTACTGCAATGGCTAGTCTTTGAAATTCTCCTCCACTTATCTCCGAAACTGGTTTAGATATGCACTCTCCCAAATTAAGCTGTTCTATTAGATCACTGGCAACTCCCCTATCATCAAATTTTTTTAGAAGCGACTTTCCGTCTCCTTTCCATAATTTAGGTATGTGATACACTGCTTGAGGCTTGACTGAGACTCTAAGTTCTTTGTAGGCTATCTTCTCAAAATGGTCTTTATATTCTGTTCCTTTAAAGTTATCAATAATCTCATCCCAACCTGGTGTTGAATTATATTTTCCTAAGTTTGGCTTCAAGTTTCCTGACAAGATATTCAATGTGGTGCTTTTACCGACTCCGTTTTTTCCAACAAGTCCAATTACCCCTGATTTTCCTATTGTTGGGAGTCGATAAAGTCTAAAACTATTAATATTAAATTGATGTATTTTCTCCGTCTTTAATTCTTCAGTTAAATTGACAATTGTAATTGCAGAGAACGGACATTTTTTTACA
>CAYNJB010000061.1:0-6073 GCA_964397515.1 uncultured Nitrosopumilales archaeon
AGTATAAATACTCAACATTGGGATCTTCATCCAGAGTTTTAACATTTAGATCTTTAAGCCAGAGAACTCGATCATGTGATCTAGCTCCGTAAGGATTTCCATGAGTTTGTAGATTTGTAAGGAGAAGATTCATCTTTGAATCAGCCATGCCATTAGCTATCAGGTGTCTTCGCAAATCAATCAGATAGTCAGGTTTCCGTATAAGTACAGGACATTGTTGTACACAAGCACCACACATTGTACAACCCCAAATTTCCTCGGTGGATACTACATTTTGGGCTAGATCAAGATTTCTATACATTGATGTATCGCCTAGGAGGTTTCTTAAATTCTGAATTACTAATCTAGGGTTCAGAGATCGTCCCGACGCTGTTGCAGGACATACATTTTGGCATCGTCCACAATTGGTACAAGCTAAAAGACTTAACTTCTTTTCCCAAGGTAAGTCTTGAATGTTATTAAATCCAATTTTAATATCAAAGTTTCCTGATTCTGTAATCTCTTTTAAGTCAAAAGGAGTAGATAGTTGACCAATTGGTTCATTCTTTGATAAAAGAACATTTGCTGAAGAGACAATAATATGGAAAAGGCTTGAAAATGGGATGGCTACAGCTATAAGAAATGTTACCGCAGCATGAGTTAACCAGATCGATTGGTATAATATTACTCCGTTCTGATCAAGGTTAGCTGCGGCGAAGAGGTATCCTAATTGGTTTCCTACAAAAGACCATGCTTCCCAAGGAACCGGTTTTAAGGCTAATCTTAAACCTTCCATAATAAAGCCAGATAAACCCATAAAAAGTAAACCAAATAAAATAATATAATCCCAACGACGTGTTTCTAAATAAGAGGGTTTAAGAATTGTACGCCTTATAATTGCAAGAATTAACCCTGCGATAAATAGTATTCCAAAAAGATCTAACAGCATTTCAAATGCAAGGTAAGATCCACCTTGGAGAATTTTGTAACCAGCTAACTGTATTATGTCAATATCAATGAATACAATTATCGTACCTATAAAAAGGACAAATGATCCGAAGAAAATGCCCCAATGCATGAAACCAGAATATCGTCTAGAAATAAGACGGCGTTGCATTAACCATTGAGTTAGAGTGAATTTGACGTTATTATTGAAAGACTTTAGAAACACATTTAATAGGTTTTTAAGGCCTATAGGTTTAGTTTTGACATATATCCCATAAACAAATGTTACAAATGTAATCGTAAAAGCAAGATATAAAATGATTTTCATCCATTCCGGGATAAAAATAAAATCATCTCTAAATGGGACCTGAAGAAGATTAATCATAATTTAGCATATTACCTCACACAAGGGCCATGCTTCCTCTAGTAGGATCGCGGTAATCGCAGAACGTGCATGGCAATGTAACCTAGAACCATTTCTTCAGGTACTGGTCCAGACCTAAATAGCCGAGTATCTCTCCAATGACGTTCTACATCACTTTCTATTGCATAAGCCATTCCTCCGAATGTTTGCATTGCACGGTCGGCAGCAAAAGTAGCTGCCCTTGCACCCATAAAAGCGGCAGTGTTTGCCTCGAATGCTGCGTCTTTACTTTGATCTAAAAGCCAAGAAGCTTTCTGAGTCATAAGTAAACTTGTCGAAAGCTTGGCTTTTGCTTCCGCTAGTGGAAATTGAATTGCTTGATTTTGACCTATGGGTCTTCCAAAAACTTTACGTTCATTAGCGTATCTGACAGCCTTATTTAGAACTAATTCACCGGTTCCAATACTTATTGAAGCAGTGATTATTCTTTCGGTGTTTAAGATAGATGTGAGGACTGCCCATCCCTTATCTTGTTCTCCCAGTAAATATTCTTCAGGTATCGTTGTATCTTCAAAAAAGACTTCGTTTGAACCGTTGTGTCTCATAACAACGTCTTCGATTCTTACAATTCGTGGCTTCTGCTTTTTTGGTTCTAAAAGAAAGACGCTCAATCCTTGTGTTTTTCTTTGAACGTCTTTAAGATGAGTCGTTCGAGTAACAAGAAGCATTAAATCAGCTTCATGTGCTAGTGTAATCCAGATTTTTTGGCCATTTATGACATATTCACCGGCTTTTTTTTCTGCGAATGTACGTAAAGATGTTGCATCTACGCCAGAATTAGGTTCAGTTAAAGCAAAACAGCAAACGAAGTTCCCGGATGCAATTTTAGGTAGAAATTTTTCCTTAATTTCTTTTGATCCATAATTATTTATTGCTTTAGAGGTAAGATATGGAGAAAGAAGGATATTGGTTGCGCAGCCAGCGCCGCTTCTTGATGTTTCGTGGGTTGCTATTGAGCATTCAGCGTGACCAAGCCCAGCGCCACCGTACTCAGTTGGGGTGTTTACACCCATCCAACCGGTTTCCGCCAACTTGTCCCATAGCTGCCGAGGAAATTCGCCTTTTTGATCAATTTCTCGCCAATATCGTTCGGGGATCTGTTTCACCAGATCAGATATTGTCTTCCTCATAAGCTGATGTTCTTCTGTTTCTCCGAAATCCAATATCTAGACCGGCGTTAAATATTTTTTGCAGATTTATTGTTATATATTCAGATTTGAGCTATTAAGTATTTTTTTGTTTAATTATTGTTTCTCTGCTTCCTCAGAGAATAGTTTTGCTAACTCTTTGATTTCTTCAGGTGTCTTCTTTTTGAATGCTTTAATTCCTAAACTCCATGGGAATAAATGGTGGCACCATGATGCTAACTTTGTTGTATATGTGAAGTAAGCAGTCATTAGCTCAAGCATCTCTTCTTTGTTTTGTAGTTCATCAAGGACATTTATTACGTCATGAGTGAGTTTGTATAGAGTTTCTAGTCCAGCATATCCAGCAAACATAGTATTGAAATGTAGTCCCTGATTTAAGAATATCTTCTTGCAGTGGTTAAGTGTGAAATCAGGATCCCTAAGAAACATATACATTCCTACTGATGTTCCAGGTCCCCCGTGATACATTTCTACTGTTGCGCTTAACATGACTATTGTGGTAAAGTACTGTCCTCGACTACCTGCATTGTAGGGTAGAATGCCAGCGTATACTTTTTTTAATTCTAGTGGTGGGTCAAATTTCATCTTTTCTTTTTCAGCTATCAGTTCATTTTTGACTTGTTGCCATTGTGTCATATCATATTACCTCGTTTACCTACTCTTTTCTCCTAACTATTAGTTTATAGTATTTATTCCAAAATAGGGCATCATCAGTTACTTTTTCACCTATTTTCCGTAAAGTGTCTAGATCTTCATCTCGGATTTTGGCGCTTGGAGCGCTAGGAACAGGTTCTGTAAATTCATCGCCCCAGATTATCGCGAATCCCCATATTGCGCCCATGGTGCTAAATTGAACAAGTCCTCGGAATTTATCTGCGGGCATGTTACCCCAATTCTTTTTGTCTTGTTCATATGTTTCCATAGATTCAGGCATTACTGGAGCAACAATATCATGACATGCGTAAATAGCGTCTCCGCTAACTGCGGCCCAACTCTGAATTGTTTCAATTGGAAGGTTATCCCATAAGACTTTAGCTAAACTAGGATTCTGGTCTTCAAGTAATGTAGCGGTTACTGAAGTTTTAAGTTCAGGCCAATCTATTATAATTTCCTTGGTCAAACTGAATCGTTAGAGGTTTCACAATTGCCACTACTTAAACGTAATTAATTGATAATATAGATTATTATGGAACATTCAGCATTGAATTTTGGAGGATAGTCTAAGATAGAGTCTAGATAATTATTATAGATGAATTATTCACTTTATGAGTAAATAAATTAGTTCTCAGAAGTTGGGGCGAAAGCATCGTGTGGACATATTTGTACGCAGTCTGAACATCCTGTACATAATGTGGAGTTTATGGCGACTGTGTTTCCAGCTTTATAGATAGCTGGACAGCCAAAACTATTAATACAAATCATACATTTAGTGCATTTTTCTTGTACAACTTCGTATGGTTGAAGTTTTATGCCTTTCCGCCGATTAATTCTGTTTCTTACTAGCTCACAAGGTCTTCTGAAAATCACTACAGATGGGCCGTCATCAACTTTTATCGCGTTTTCTATAACTTCTTGTCCTTTCTTGATGTCAGTTGGATCTACTACTTCGACATAACTAGCACCACAAGCTTTTGCTATATCTTCAAGTTTTACTTTAGTTGCGGGTGATCCAGTTGTTGTTACAGGTGAGCCAGGTGTTGATTGTTCCCCTGTCATAGCAGTTACATCGTTATCGTAAATGACTAACACAAGTCTAGCTTTACTGTGGACTGCATTGATGAGTGCTGGGATGCCACCATGGAAAAATGTTGAGTCGCCGATACTGGTAATTAATGGTGCCTTAACTAAATGTGCTAACCCATTTGCGAATCCTAAACCTCCCCCCATGCTGATAGCTAGATCTATTGTTTTGAAAGGCGGTAAATAACCTAAACCGTAGCAACCAATATCGCCAGGGAAAATTGGAACAGTGACTTGTCCGAAGTCCTTGTCTAAGCCATACCTCTTAGGATTATTAGCTATCTTAGATGAAACTCGCTTCACGCTGAAATAAGAGGCTCTGTGTGGACATCCCGGACAAAAAACTGGAGGACGCATGGGTGGCATTTCTGAAGCTTCTTTTGTTAATTTTTCTATTGATGCATAGTTGATAGGTATATTTACATTCATGAATTTAGCGACCGCCTGCATGACTGGTTTGGTGGTCAATTCACCGATTAGAGGTATAACATCTTTTCCATGAAACCGTATTCTAAAGTCATTATCAGCGGCATAAGACTTCACCATTGTTTCAGTAATGGGTTCTAGCTCTTCTACAATCAAAACTTCTTCAGTGTTTTCAAGGAAGTTGTGTAATAATTTGTTGGGTAGAGGATACGTGAGGCCTATTTTTAGAAGTGAAATTTTGTCATTGAGATGTAATTGATTAAGTGACTCGAGTACGTAGGCAGAAGCCATACCGGAAATAATGATACCTTTCTTTGAACCGTCTACAAGATTTAGGTGGTTGAATGGTACACTGTCAACACCTGCCCTTATTTTGTTAAAACGTTCCACCATTTTAACTCTGTTTCGTTTTGCACCTGCGGCGTCGTAAACTAAAATATCAGGTCTTTTTTCAAATATAGGTTCCCGATTTAACTTAAGAATAGGGCCAAGTTCAACATCAGATGAAGCATGACATACTCTGGTTGTACTACGTAACATAACTGGATGACCATAATCTTCTGAAAATTGTAGAGCAAACGCAGTCATCCGTTTAGCTTCATCAGGATTACAAGGCTCAAAAACGGGAACATATGCTTGCATAGCGATATATCTGTTATCTTGTTCATTTTGTGAACTCCAAGCACCAGGATCATCACATGATACAACAAGGAATCCTCCTCGAGCGCCAATATGTGAAGCAGTCATGAATGAGTCATGAGCCACATTTAATCCCACATGTTTCATGGTAACCATGCTTCGTACTTTGCAATATGAAGCTGCCAAAGCAACCTCAAGTGCTACTTTTTCGTTAGCCGACAATTCAACATATAACCCATAATCGTTAGCAACTTCAGAAATACTATCAATAATTTCTGAAGACGGGGTACCTGGATATCCAGTAGCAACAGCTATACCACCTTCAATAGCTCCACGAGCTATTGCCTCATTACCCATTAATAGGACTCGGTCTTTTTCTTTATTTTGTAAAAGTGCTTTAAAACTCATACTCTTCTTTACACCTCAATTATTCTGAGCCAGAATCTTGGTGACTTTATTGAATCCCATGTTGAAAGCAGTCGTATTTATTTCCATAAGATTTGGTTTCACTGAAGATTTTATTGCGTTCATAACTATTTCTGTGTCAATGGGGAAACGGCCTGTTCCAACCATCGCGCCTATCATAACAGTGTTTACAGATATGGGGTTCCCTGCTTCTGTTGCTATAGACGTTGCGTCTATATCAATTGTTTTAGCGTAAGATCTATAATGTTCAAGTGAATGATCTAACTCAGGATATGTAGTCAGCCCTAGTGATACAGTGTTGGGGATAATGGGGCTTGTATTTACTAATATTACAATAGAATCTTTT
>CAYNJB010000062.1:0-6054 GCA_964397515.1 uncultured Nitrosopumilales archaeon
CGTTAGAAGTCCTTCGGCTTTGTAATATTCTTCATCTGCCAGTTGATTCCAAATATGATAACACATGTGTCGCCACCCTGTTTTGTTAATTACACCTCCCTGACTATCGCCAAGAGTTCTAATCAGCCCTAAAGGATGGCCATGACAATCTATCATGCCCGGCATGACTACCTTGTTGCTCGCGTCTATAATTTTGCTTGGCTTGAAATCTTTTCGAATCTCATGTGAATTTCCAATTTCTATTATTTTATTGTCTTCTATTAAAATTCCTGTTTTATCCTCATTTTTCCCAAAAATTTGTCTTTGAGGATCCATTGTTATTATTATACCATTTTCAATTAAAACTAACATCTTTATCACAAATCAAATAATCTAATTATATACCTCTTATTTTGATATTTAATACTTCTTTTTGATTCTTCTTATAATATTTGACAAATAATGGAATGTTTATATATTGTCTTGTATACTACAAAAACGGTATATTATATGCGCAAATATAAAATCTTTGGAATAGCAATACTAGGACTATTAATTGCATTGTCTCCAGCCTTGCAACTAGGTTTTGGGCAAGATACACCGAGAAATGGTGGAACCCTCAGAATAGGTGCAAAAACAGATCCAGCCTTCTGGATCGGAGCTGTCGATCCATTCAACACTGCAGTAACTACCAAAGTTTTCGATAGGCTTGTCACATATGATAATGATTTCAATCTTGTTCCACAGCTTGCTACGAAATTGGACATTTCAAGTGATCGTCGAACCTTCACTTTCTATTTACATAACAATGTTACCTGGCATGATGGGACACCCTTCACATCAGCTGATGTCAAATTCACATTTGAGTTAGCTGCCAATTTAATACCGGGAT
The DNA here is from genome assembly GCA_964397515.1 of uncultured Nitrosopumilales archaeon. GTDB lineage: Archaea > Thermoproteota > Nitrososphaeria > Nitrososphaerales > CAYNJB01 > CAYNJB01. The sequence goes on from CAYNJB010000062.1 coordinate 872, forward strand.
TACTTGAAAATCGTGCTTACGCGGCAACTTGGCTAATAGATGGATACGGTTTGCAATCGATTGAGACCCCTGATGACTATACTGTGGTATTCAAATTTGAAAAACCCGCCCTTGCAGCACAATTCGCAAATATTAATTCAGATATTCTGATAGTGCCAAAACACATATTCGATATTGGAATACCCGTAACAGAAAACCCCGCCAGCCAAAAACCTATAGGTACCGGACCTTGGAAATTCGTTGAACAAGAACGGGGAAGCCACATTATACTTGAGGCAAACGATGACTATTTCTTAGGAAGGCCATATCTAGATAAATTGGTCTTTAGGAACATTAAAGATCAAAAAGTGGCTCTACTTGCTCTTGAAGCCGGAGAAATAGATGTTGTAACTTCATATCTTGGTCTACCACTATCCGATATGCCTCGAATTATGAGCGAAGAAAGATTTAATGGCGCAGTATGGGCCGGAGCTGGCGCCCATCAGCAAATACGATTCAACTTTAGACAAGAAGCCTTAGACAAACATCCTTGGGTTGGCGACATAAGAGTTCGAGAAGCATTCTATTATGCAATAAATGAAGATCAATTATTAAAGCAATTATACATCGGACTAAACCCTCTCCAATGGGGGCCAATAGGCGTTGAATCCCCCTATTATAACCAAAATCTTCCCCCTTACCCAGCATTTGATCCAGAAAGAGCAGAAGCATTACTTGACGAAGCAGGTTACCCAAGGGGAGCTGATGGTGTCCGATTTAGATTCAAAGCACCTACCACCTCATCATTCGCAGACATGACCGTATTAATCGAGGATGATCTTCGAAAAGTCGGCATCGAATGGGAAAGAATGGTTGTTGAACGTGCCACATTCCTAGCTACATATGAACGTGGTGTAAACGGTCTTGCAGACTTTCCTTTAGGTGTCTTCACTGGAGTTAGAGGAGTGAAAGATCCTGAATTCATGCGAAGCCAATGGGACTCCACTATGACAAATGACGTTGGTGGCATCAATGTTGGATGGTACAAGAATGAAAAAGTTGACCAACTATTTGAAGCAGGTGTGACGGCAACAACATTCGAAGAGCGAAAGCCAATATATGATCAACTTCAGGAAGAAATGATAAAAGACCTCCCCTCAGTTTGGATTACTGCTTATAACCGTATCCAAGCCTGGAGCACCGAGTTCGAAGGATTCCCAGCTAAACCTCTTGAATTCAATGCAAACTATCTAAAAATGTGGTGGACCAAAGGCGAATTGCCACCTGCACCGATAATAACTACGACTGCTACCCAAACTACGACTGCTACCCAAACTACGACTGCTACCCAAACTACGACTGCTACACAGACAACTGCTACAACCGCTACATCAACATCTACCGTAACTGTCACAAAAACAACAACTAATGAGATCGTCTCTGCAGCTCCTTGGCCAGAGTCAACATCAATTCTAGCAGGGCTGTTAATTGGTCTTGTTGTTGGAGCAGGAATCGTCTACGCATTAAAAAGAAGTAAGAGTGACTAAGGTACCCACATGGGTACATCCCCCTTTTTTATTCAATTGCTATTGTAAATATAATAAATATATGGATACATTACTTAAACTCTAATTATTTATTTGGAATTTCTAATAAAGATTATTTTATTGCGCCTAGCTTAGATTATGAGGTAAGCAGACTTGTTAAAAGAATCAAGTGAAAATAATCTTCTCTCTATAAACTCGTTGCAAACATACTTTCCTACATCTAAAGGTTTGTTAAAAGCAGTCGATAGAATTCACTTGTATCTCCGAAACCAAGAAGCGGTAGGTTTGGTAGGTGAATCTGGTTCTGGAAAATCTATGACTGCGTTTTCAATAATTAATTTATTACCTAATCCAGGCCGAATCTTTGGTGGGCAAATCTATTTCAAAGGTCAAGATTTGTTGAAATGCAGCGAAAAAGAAATGATAAATATTCGAGGTGATCAAATTTCTATGATATTCCAAGATCCTCTAACTTATCTAAATCCAACTTGGAGAATAAAAGACCAAATTGCCGAGACTTTGTTTATGCATAAAAAAATAACAAAAAAAGATGCTTATATAAATACAATTAACTTGTTAAAATCGGTAAATATTCCAGCTCCAGAAAGGGTAGCGCATTGCTATCCGCATGAGTTAAGTGGAGGAATGAAGCAAAGAGCTTTAATAGCGATGGCGCTGGCATGCAATCCATCTCTTCTTATTGCCGATGAACCAACTACCGCATTAGATGTAACAGTTCAATCACAAATAATCGATTTGCTAAAAGATCTAATGGCTGATTATAAGACATCTCTATTACTAATCACCCATGATTTAGGGATTGTATCTGAAATTTGTGATAGAATCTATGTAATGTATGCGGGTCGGATTGTTGAAGAAGGTGATATATACGAGCTATTCAATGAACCTCTCCATCCATATACCCAAGGTCTGCTAAAATCAATACTAAGTGTCGATGAATTCAAAGAAGATCTTGCAACAATTGATGGAAATGTCCCTGATCTTACAGCGCCTCCGCTTGGCTGCAACTTTCACCCACGTTGTAATCTGAAAATTGATATTTGCATGCAAAAAGACCCCTCAATGATTTCACTTGGAGGAAAACATACTTGTGCTTGTTGGCTATATATCGACCGTGATAAAAATGACAATTCTGGAAGTTAAGGACCTGAAAAAGCATTATACCATAGGAGGCCTCTTTAGCTCAAAATATTTAGTTAAAGCTGTTGATGGAGTAAGCTTCAAGATAGAAGAAGGTGACAACTTTGCCTTAGTAGGAGAAAGTGGTTGTGGAAAATCAACTATCGCCAAAATAATTGCAAGACTAATAGAACCCACAGATGGTACGGTATTTTTTAAAGGAAATGAAATATTCCATGACTTTAAAAATAAGGATAATATTTTCCGGAGAAACATTCAAATGATATTTCAAGATGTTTATGCTTCCCTTAATCCAAGGAGAACAGTTTTTCAGATAATCAGTGACCCATTAAAAAATAACAAACTGGGAAACAATGACGCGATTTTTAATCGGGTTGTTACTCTTTTAAAAGATGTTGGTTTAACACCTTTTGAGTCGTTCATTTACCGTTTCCCGCATCAACTAAGTGGAGGACAAAGACAAAGAGTAGGTATAGCGAGGGCTTTATCATTAGAACCATCGTTTATCCTTGCAGATGAACCAGTGTCTGCTCTTGACATGACTGTTCGAACCCAGATATTATTGCTACTGAAGGCTTTGCAAGTTAAGCATAATTTAACGTTTTTTTTTATAACCCATGATTTGTCAGTTGTAAGAGCAATCTGCAACAAAGTAACTGTAATGTATCTTGGCCGAATCATGGAGATGTCCCCAACAGAGGATTTGTTTAAAAATCCGTCTCACCCATATACACAAGCCCTGATATCCGCAACACCGATTCCAAACCCTGAAAAAGCGCGTCAGAAAAAGAAATTACTAGTGAAGGGCGAAACACCATCTCCTATTAATCCTCCTTCTGGATGCCATTTTCACACTAGATGTCCATATACTATGGACATCTGTAAGAAAGCTGAACCGGAACTTCTTAGTATCGGGAAAAATCGATTTGCATCATGTCATAAATTACAGAACTCGTAAACGTGGATTCAAAGCGTCATTAAGAGCATCGCCCACCAAATTGAAAGCTATTGATGTTATAGATATAGCTAATCCAGGTAATACTGCAATCCACCATGCTTGTCTAAAATAGACTAGGGAATCATTCAACATACCTCCCCAACTAATGCTATTTGGATCACCCATCCCAAGGAAGCTAAGTGAAGCTTCCATAAGAATAGAGCCAGCTATCAGAAGAGTTGAATTAATAATTATTGGATGAATTGCATTAGGCAGTATCTCAACAAATATTATCTTTTTATTACTTGCGCCACTGAGTTTTGCTGCACTTACAAATTCTCTTTCTCTAATAGTCAGAAATTCTGCTCTAATCAGTCTCGCAGTTGAGGGCCAAACAGTTACACCAATAACCAAAATAATTAGGGATAAACTTGGTCCAAAAACAGCTACAACCATCAGGATAAGGAAAAATCCTGGGAGAGCTAGAAAAATATCTGTAATCCTCATAATAAGATCATCCACACGACCACCATAATATCCTGCAAAAGACCCTAATATTAGGCCAATTAAGGTACATATTCCTGCTGCTGTAAAACCCACAAGCAGTGATACTTGGGTCCCATAAATGAGTCTAGATAACATATCTCGCCCAAACTGATCTGTACCAAGAGGATAGTTCTGTAATGCACCTGGACCAGTTAGACGCACATCCATATCAACAGATTTTGGGTTAAATGGCGAGATCACTGGAGCTAAGATAGCTACTAATGATAAAACAATGATGATAAAAAGCCCCGCAATCCCTATTCGGACACGAAAATAGTTTTTTAAGAAACCTAAAAACTTCGTCTTTAAAGTTCTTGATTTAGACATAAACTTCCTTTTTTCACTCAATTTAATTTCGCCTTTTTCCCATATCTGATCCGAGGGTCAAGGAATGCATATACTACATCAACTATGATAGACGAAGCCACCGTTATAATTGTTACAAAGATAAAAATAGCCATTAATAAGTTATAGTCCCGCGAGAGAAGGCCCTCCCATAAAAGTGAGCCAAGACCCGGCCACCCAAAAACAATCTCTACCAATACCGTGCCCATAAGCATGAACCGGACATCAAGCCCAATCATAGTAGTGATCGAGAGAAGTGCATTTCTGAGGCCATGTCTATAAACAACACGGCGTTCTTTGCATCCCCTACTCCTTGCGGTTACTATATAATCCTGTCCTAATATTTCCAACATGCTAGCTCTAGTTAATCGAGCATATCTTGACATTCTCCCAAGAGCAAGGATTCCAACAGGTAATACTGAATGCCAAATTATATCTATGATCGGATTCGCCACTTCTACACCAACGGATTTATATCCAATAGCGGGAAAAATCCTTAAATTCACCGAAAAAATTATTATAGCAACCATAGATAACCAAAAAGGAGGTATTGAATACATACTTACAGATGAGATCTGTAGTATTGCATCAAGTGCACTGTTAGGCCGTCTAGCCGCTTCAGTGCCTAAAAAAAGCCCAATAATCACCGCAATCGTCAAAGCGCTGAA
>CAYNJB010000063.1:0-5953 GCA_964397515.1 uncultured Nitrosopumilales archaeon
TTAGCCAATTTAAAGAGCTGAATCCATATTGGATCAGGATCATTTTTATCCAGAAACTCGAGATATCGAGTTCCAATGTTTTGCCTGATTGCCAACCCCTTGTATCTATTAATACGTCCTTCTCTTTGTTCAATATCCATGGGGTTAGCAGGTAAATTCCAGTGAATAATTTTTCGGCAATAGTAGTGAAAGTCGAGTCCCTCCTGACCAATTGAAGTAGTTGACAAAACAAATGGCCTAAACGGGGAATTAAATGATTCACGAACTGTATCTGCTCTTATAATCTGATTATCCTCCTTATGATCACCAAAGCTAAGTGCATAATGACACCTAAACCTCGTTTTATCAGTGCTATTTTGAAAGTGCCGATAAGTTTCCACGTTCAGGGATACAGTCCTTAGCTTAATTGTTTTTTTAAAAACACAGCCAATGGATTTAACCTGATCAATAAGCTGATCATTTTGGAGGCCTTCCGTTTCAAGGAGAAGGTAAACATATTCATCCATCATGGCCTGAAGACATCCATCCCTGCAATATTTCATTACATTCTCCCAGTATACGCCTTGCTCCCTATAGACCAAATCAACAACTGCAATGCTCTCTGGAACATTAAATAAGGCCAAAAACTCTATTCCTGAGGCCATCGCTTGGGAAAGACAGGATTGCAACTCATTTACATCGTGATTGTTATTGTTCTTTAATTGTAAGAATGACCTCATGCTACATACTGCTGGCGATCCCAGAACTTGAAGACAGAGGACGCGAATTATATTATGTTTTCTTGGAAGTCGTCCCAAATTAAGATTACTTAAGTAATCTACATCATCAAGAATATGAAATATTCGATTTAGATGTTTATTCCGTGCTGTGTCCCTTCCATTCGATTTGTTTTCTACATCATAGAGTTCTTCAATGTCAGTTCCCTTATTTTTTGACCAGGTTGAGATAGCTTGACTATACTCTCTTTTATCCATCAATAACGGCAAGATCCAATACCAGCGTTCATCATAACTAGTGTTTTTTATAAATCTACTAGTATCTATCTTACTCAAACATAAATCAAGTCTATCCCTAATCAATAGCTCAATGGTTTTTACAGATTGGTTAGCATTTAAATCTGCTAATGGATTATACAACTTTGCCAGTGTAATAGATGGGTAGAGAAGATTAAAATTTGCCATGTTTAACAGTCTATTATCTTTTTTAGCAGCTGCAAACTTCAACCTAGGTGTAGGTTTCCTTCTACTGCCAGTGTCAAAGAATTTTGGTATCTCACGTTTTTGATTTTCATTCCCTTTCAGTGCTCCGACAGTTTTGCGTTCCGATTCATAAGATACCATTGATGAAATAGCTTTTGGTACCATAACCCAGCTAGAAAAAACCAGAAACTTGGAAAATTTACCACTTTTCTTATAGGCACCTTCAAGATGATAATAGGGTAGGCTTGGCGGAATCCAAAGAAGCTTATATCCCACCTTACCAACAGACTCCTCAAGCAAATAGCGCATTTTGGAATTTGGGATATTCAATGACCGATAGTTATTCAACTTTCTCTTACTTAGCCATGAACCTTTATTCAGATCTACCAAACGTTGAAATTGTTTGTCACCCTTTTCATAAATACTCCGTGCGATTTGTTTGATGCGATAACCATCTAAATAAGACATCGGATATGGGGTAGACTTAGCATATTCAATGGGTATGATAGTTCGTGAATTGTGATGTTCAATGTATTGTGCTATAGAATCAACCTTCGTAAAATTGGTAATATCATCCTTGAGAAGACGTAGGGGAGGTTTTAGGGTTCGAACCATATCTTCACTATGCAAGGTGGCCCGCACTCTTTCTGTTCGACATATTATTCTTTGTAGATTTTTTTCAACCTGCGTCTTGATCTTCATAACCTCTGCAATATTTTCCATCTTTATCGTGTACATCATTTCCGAGTACCTATCCCAAAGTTTCTCAAATCGATTATAGCGAATTACACTGTTGAACAAGAACTTTATTATGAACTTAAATTCGCCATAATGGTCAGTTCCTTGCTCATTCTCTTCTCTTATAGTATACATCTTATATGGTGTTGCAGAGAGCAAGAGCACTTTGGCATCAGGTAATGAAAATAATTCCTTAGCCAACAGCTGCATATCAGAACGTTTCTGATCTTCGGATAATGCATTTGTATCTAGAAGAAACTTAAATCGCTGAAATTCATCAAGGATAATTAAATCTGGACATAGTCTTTTAACGCAAATACGGGCAAGACACATTCTCAATTGCCCTATATGGTTTCTATCCAATCGCCCCCCTGATCGAATGTTCATAATAATCTCATTGGCGAGGCTTTTATATTCATTACTCAATGACTTGCAAAAATCATCCGCTACGTTCTTGCGCAAATATTTTTTGCAATAGAAGTTTTTCTCAATTGCTGAGTCCACTTCAATCAACCTATTCCAATTATCTAAATTGACGTTTAGTTGCAAGTTGGATCGTAGTATTTTATCTTCTGAATTAAAGCGTGGGTGCCTCATGAGTAGATGGTACAGGGTCACGCGTTCTATTTGGGTCCCACCACCCTGAGTTAATTTGAACGATGTTTGAGGCGTCAACGAAAACAGATTGAGCCTGCTATCTGGATTTTTTATTGGGTTGTTATATGCAAGATAAGTTAACCGTGTGCCCCTGGCAACATCCTCATTTCTATCACTTGTAATATTAAGACGTTTTAAGTTTTGAAGTGCAATGCTTTGATTTGAACATATATATACAACCCTATATGCCTTTCTTTTATTGTGTGATGCGAGTGCTTTTTCTATCAGTCCTTTAGCAACCATTGTCTTACCAAGACCTACCTCATCAGCAACTAACATTCTGATCTGAGGAGAGGGTCCCTTAAACATTGATTTGAATAGATATTCAACCGTTGCTCTTTGAAAGAACTTAAGTGTATCTATAACATTATCAATTGCCATATTCTTTTCGCTTTCTTTGTGGAATTAGCTTTCTGAAGCTTGCCCAAAATTCAAGAAAATGTTTAACCTCAGGTTGAACCTTTAATTTTTGAGAGAGTTTCTCTGTAATCTTATCAATATAAACTATTCGATCATGATCGCGTGATGCTGCTTTAAGAAGTTCTTCAAATATTGGCTCCTTTCCGAATATATCCACTGAGCCCCTTCCTTTCCATCCTTTTTTGTATTTTCCAGCATTGAGCGACTCTTCAACATAGTTATCCGATAGTAGAAAATGAATATAGCGGAAAAATTTATCGGCATTGTTTATCATTTGATTAAAGATACTATCATACCTACCACTTGGCATTTTTCTAATGTGGGTTTTTACGATAAATTGTTTTGGCGGATATTTTGTACTGCTGATTATAAAAACCAGAAAAGAACTTAAATCGCTCTCAGCTATATTTTTCCACCTTAGCGTATTAGATTTTCCTTTCTCAAGAGGCCTAACATCTTCTTTATGGAGAAATAAATAGCACGAAATCTTATATCCACGAGGAATCACATTATCAACGCCTTGTAAATCAACGTCAATAATTACATCATACAAGTTTTCACCTAGGTTGGTAACTTCACCTTGAATTGATATTTTTATTATTTCATATTGTATTTTCCTTACTATATCATCATGCCTTTCAGCATCATTATCTGGTAAAGTGTCAACTTCCTCTCGCTTATACTCCTGAAATAATTCGTTTTCGTCATTAATCAGTTCTTTGAAAATTTTAGAGGGGCCAATTTTCGAATTTCTTCCTGACAATTTAAGTAAAAATTCTACATTTCCAGAAAAAGCTGTTTCCGACGCATTTGCTGATCCAATAAAAAGGGAGCTATCCCATCCAGTTTTAGTAGCATATAATTTGGCATGTATATCATGATAACGGTAAGTGCCATCCTGTTGCCTATCCGTGTCTATGTCAAATTTGAATCCGCTTTCCACGTAATTATCAATTAGATGATAGGCCGTGATGTTTTTCAATAAAGCCTCCCCTAATCTGCGATCCATTTCATCCTTGCGGCTTATTAAGTTGAGATGCCCAGGTCTTACCTGTTTGTTCAATTTATTCATCATACTGTTGCTTAAAAATGGTGAAATGACCAATAGCTCTTGATACCGTTCTTGCAGTAAGGGGTTTATATCATACTGCGGAATGCCTATCGGATGAAACTTAAATTCCGTTACAGCTGAGTTATTAACACCAAAATCAACATAATTCAGCTCTTTAATAATTCTTGAGAGTTTCTTTTTTCTACCCTTCTTGGCTAGATAACTCATAAAGTCAGTTAGACCAGCATTCTTCTTTATAAAGGATTTCCTGCCCAATTTACCCTCTAACTCTGCAACGACATCCCAACTTTTATCAAAGGTCATGTTGCGGCTCATAACCAAAATCCTATATCGGATCTGCTTTCCTGTAATTTTTTCGTACCTAAGTACCCAGACCTTTGGATGAAAAGAGCTAGCTTTACCTGGTATAATTTCAATGATGCATTTTTCAAGATAGCTATACAATGTGTGCTGTATCTCAGGAACTTTAATATTGCCTTTCTGACAATATAGTGTAAGAATGTTTGGTGTTCTTTGAATGGCCTCATGTATCTGAATTATCTCTTCTTTGAAATCTATATCCAAGTTTTTAGAGAAATTCAGTGCTAACGGAATAGATAATAATGTTTCTAAATCCAGAGTATAGGTTGTGGCTACTGCCTCAGTGACTTTAAATCCCATTGGAGGAATTAATAAGTCTCCATAATCTAATCGATCGGTAGTTGGGTTGAGCATCTTAATCTAATGACTTAATGATGTCATGAAGTAATTTTTTTGATATGCCCCATCTATAATCTAAATAACTTGTGCTGGAATCCTTAACCGTTATGCCAACAGGGTTGTTCGTCTTCTGTGCTTTATCTTTATTTTCCAAGCGCGACCTTCTTGGCCTTTTAAGCATAAGTTCACGATGTTTAACAAGCGCAGTGAGTTTATTTATTTCCATGTCCTCTTTATTTGTCTCATTAAACCATTCATTTACAAATTGCTTCGTGTGATCACCAATGTGAGGGAAAATTGACCAAACCGCATCACTGAGAATAATTTTCTTTATTTTTTTCTTTCTATCCTGATCCCACTTTTTCCAAATTAGGTTCCAGCGTTTCACTGCACCCTCATCCCTGCTTTGCTGGACAAGCAGGTTGTATAGAATGACAGCGCCTTTCATAATAAAATCAAAATCCGTAGCAACCTTTAAAATATTGTTAAGATCTTCAGGTATGTTTTTATGATCAATAAAATCTTGGATTCTTTTAAATTTATCAAGATTTTTAAAGCTATTCTCCAAAATAAACGATAGCAAACTTCCCTGGCAATTGGTTAAAATATGTTGTTCGAGGAATTTAGCTTCAGATTTTGTAAGGAGAATATTTAATTTTTCTTTCCATCCAGGCTTCGGCTCTGGTATTTGACTCCACCAAAAATTCTCATCAATCGATTGAACATTAATATCATCCTTGTTATCATCACCATATTGATTATAACCGAAATCCTTCCTTCTAAAACGCTTCAAATCTATTTGTCGACCATAATCATTGACAGAACCTACAAAGTGTTTTGATAATATTCCCCACTGTCTTAAACCATTCCAGTATAGTGTAGATGGTGTACGCTTTAATGAACGTTTTGAACTTTGTCCGATAATACCTGTATGAGATTTGCTACCTTTCATCAATGAAAAAATCATATCCTTCTCTTCATTGATTAGAGTTCTTGAAAACTCAGCTGATTTAACGTTGCGTTTTTCTAGATCCATAATCATCTGGGGGATGAGGACAAAATACTTCGCTCTGGTATGCAGGGTTGATGTCCCAGGAAAAATGCGATCTGAAAAAGCATCCCTTACTGTTCCGAGTCCCATTTCATCAACCATTCCCTGATCTTTGTA
>CAYNJB010000064.1:0-5931 GCA_964397515.1 uncultured Nitrosopumilales archaeon
TTTAAGAAAGTAAAGCTAAAAATAGGATATGGCTCTTTAATACATTTTCCTAATCTTAAAAAAGACTCACCTGAGCGAAGCAAAGGTATTGTCCTCATGGCGAAATGTTTGGCTAAAGATAATAAAGTTGACATATCTTTTGAAAAAGCAAAATTTTCTGATTTCTTAATCGAAGTTAAACCCTATGTTGAACTACTCGGTGATCTTTATCGAAAACATAAACCTTACTCGTAATGTCCCTGCATAATCTACTAACATATCATTAACTAATTTTCATAGTGATTCTTTTTTGACAAAGTTAGTTAAAGGATTGGGAATTGAATCAACCGCACACACATTTGGTGCGGCGATTGTTAACGAATCTGGAAAAATTCTATCCGATATCCGTTCAATATATGTTCCACCAGCTGGGTCGGGAATACATCCGAGGGAAGCATCAAGACACCATACCGATGTTGCGGCTTCTGTGATAAAACAAGCATTGACTGAATCCAAAATATCTAAAAATGATTTGGATTTTATCTCATTTTCAGCAGGGCCAGGATTAGGTCCTTGCCTCAGAGTTGGCGCTGTAATCGCTCGAACTTTATGTCATTATCTGGATAAACCTATTGTGCCTGTCAATCATGCTATTGGACACATCGAGATAGCTGCTTTTGAGGCAAAATTTTTTGATCCTATAGTTTTACTTGTATCCGGCGGTCACACATTAGTATCTGCCTTCTCAAATGGTCGGTGGAGAATATTTGGTGAAACCTTAGACTTAACAATTGGTCAACTTTTAGATCAATTTGGGAGAAAACTAGGTTTGTCGTCTCCTTCAGGGAAAAAAATTGAAGAAATATCTCTTAAATCTAAGAAATATCTTAGCCTCCCTTACACTGTTAAAGGGAATAATGTATCTTTATCCGGAGTCATAACTGCTGCTAAACGACTTTTAGATAACAAAGCAAATCCAAATGATATTGCATACTCAATCCAAGAAACTGGGTTTGCAATGTTATGTGAAGTTACTGAACGCGCATTAGCTTTTTCCGAAAAAAAAGAACTTTTAATCTCGGGTGGCGTAGCTGCTAATAAAAGACTAATTCAAATGCTTACCAAAGTAGCAGAAAGACATAATTCGAAAATATATGCCATATCCAAAAGATATAGTGGAGATTGTGGTGCCCAAATAGCTTGGACTGGATTGTTAGCGTTTAAAAAAGGATGCAAAGTGAAGATAGAAAAAAGCACTATCCGACAATCTTGGAGGATAGATACGGTCGATATACCTTGGCGAAATTAATTAAAAAAGGCGCTGAGGCAGATCTTTACCTCATTGAATGGTGTGGAGAAAAGGCTCTAAAAAAAATCCGCGCTCCAAAACTTTACCTTAATCGTAATATTGATAAAAAAATAATGACTCTGCGGACTGCTCATGAAGCTTTATTTCTTCTTAAAGCTAGATGTGCCGGAATATCCACCCCTCTAGTTTATTATGTTAATCCCGCGCTTGGGGAGATAATTATGCAATATGTAGAGGGGATGCGAGTTAAGGACATATTATCTGAAATGTCTGCCTCAGAATGCAAAACCACCTTAAGAAATATCGGTCGAAATATCGGCCTTTTACATTCATCCAGTATAATTCATGGTGATTTAACTACTTCAAATTTTATTATCACATCTTCTGGCAAAGTTGTTTTTATCGATTTTGGGTTATCATATTATTCATTAAGACTTGAAGACAAAGCAGTTGACTTACATCTTTTTTCGGAGGTTCTAAAAAGTGTGCACGGTCACCGAGCTAATATCTTTATTAAACATGTTTTTGCAGGATACAGCGAAATCATGGGAGAACCGTTTTTAAAAACCATTATGCCACGCATCCAAGAAATATCAAAAAGAGGAAGGTATGCTAAAGTTGTCTAAGTTAATTGATATATTTTTTGCAACTAATAACAATCATAAAGTGGAAGAAATTTATGATATTTTTATAGATAATGGGATCCGTATCCACAAAGAGAATATTAAAGGGTTAGAAGTTCAACATGATAATTTACAAATAATTTCTGAAAACAGTGTTAAACAAGCTTTTCAAATAATCCGAAAACCTGTTTTTGTAGAAGATTCAGGACTGTTTATACATTCTTTAGAAGAGTTTCCTGGGCCATTCTCATCTTATGTTTTTAGCAAAATTGGGGTTAGAGGGATCTTAAAGCTTCTCGAAGGTGAAAATAATAGAGCAGCCGAGTTCAGATCAGTGATATCATATGTTGATGAGCGTGGAATGGTGTCTTTCAAAGGTGTTGTTGAAGGATCAATTGCTGAGAAAGCCAGGGGGGATAAAGGTTTTGGGTTTGACCCCATTTTTATTCCAAAAAGCCATGAGCAAACTTTTAGTGAATTGAGTTTATCCCAGAAGAACACAATTTCCCATAGATCCAAGTCATCTACCCATTTAGTAAATTGGCTTAAATCTACATAACGGTTTTTCCGTAACGTTTATTTTAGGTATTTTAGATAAGATGCGTGATAAGAAAATTATGTCCAGAATACACTCACCCCGAAAAGGGGCTTCACATTCCCGAAGACCTACATCTAGACGAGCGCCTAGCTGGGTTACTCATAGTAATGATGAAGTTGCAGCTCTAATCGTTCAATCTTCTAAAGAAGAATATACTCCAAGTAAAATAGGGCTAAAACTGAGAGATGAATATAATATCCCATTAGTAAAACCACTTATGGGTAAATCTATGACCCAAGTTTTAAAGGAACATGGAGTAAATCCTTCATTTCCGGAAGATTTAGATCAACTATTACTCAAAGTAAAAAGACTTCAAGATCATTTAAAATCTAATCCAGCAGATCGGAAAAACGTCCGCTCTATGGAAATATTAGAGGCAAAGATTCATAGACTTTCTAAATATTACAAGAAAAAAAATATTCTACCAAGCACTTGGCGATATAAGGCAGTAATAGCTCAATTAGCATAATATTATTACTTGAAGCGGCTTGAATTGGGTGACACTTCCACACTCAAGCAAAAAACAGAGTCAATAGTCGAAACAGTATTAGACTATATCCACAAAGATCAAAGAATTCTCATAATAGGACACAATGATGCAGATGGTATTGCTTCAGCTACCCTAATGGCGAAAGCATTACTACACCTTCAGGCTAGATTCACATTAAGGATATTTAGCGAACTTAGTCCAATATCTTTAGCGACAGTTAAAAAAACAGAACAGGATTTCCATATATTCTGTGACCTTGGTGGAGGACAAATTAAAGAAATCCGAAAACTATTCGCTGAAAAATGGATTATCATTGATCATCATCAAGTGTCCAAAGATGAACTTTTAGACCCAAACGTAATCAATTCTTGGGCCTTCAATTTTGACGGTGGCATTGACGCTTGCGCAACAACTATGGCATATCAAGTTGCTTCCCAAATTGACCGGCAATTACGAAATTCAAGTTGGCTTCCAGTTGTGGCATCACTTGCAGATCTACAAGATCAAGGAGAAAAACATTCCTTAACCGGATTAAATAAAAATGTCTTAGACGAGGCAAAAAATCTAGGTATTGTTAAAGAGGCAGTTGATCTAATCTTTTATGGTCGGGAAACCAAACCAATACACGAATCTATAGCCACAACTACTACTCCTTTTATAGCCGGTCTAAGCGGAAATAGAGATGCTTGTTTAACCGCGTTAACTCAATCTGGAATAAACTTAAAAAAGAATGATCACTGGCGAACAATCTCTGAATTATCGGATGAAGAAAAGACAAAAGTTGCAGAAACTGTGATGCCCTATATTGGTGGCGAAGGAAAAATTGAAGACGTAATTGGGCAAACATACACCTTACAAAGAGAAGATGAACATTCACATTTGCGCGATGCAAGAGAATTTGGCGATGTTCTGAATGCTTGTGGAAGAATGAAAATGCCGAGTATAGGAATAGGTTTATGCATCGGAGATCGAAGATTATCGTTAACAGAATCTGAGAAAATCCTTTTGGAGTATAGAAAAAGAATAAGTCAAGTTGTAAAACTCGTAATAGAAGATACCAAATATATTGTTGAGAAGAATAGTTTTAATTTCGTATTGGGTGAAAAAATTATTGACGAAGAATTGACCGGTGCAATTTCATCAGTATTGTCTGGAACACCAAAATTTTCTTCTAAACCTATTCTTGTATCAACAAAAACAAAATCTAATGAACTTCGGATCTCAGCACGTTTTGGAATAAGATACACTGGAAAAGGAAATCTCGGTGTTTCAATTAATAAAATTGCTAAAAAAATTGGTGGACGCGGTGGAGGACATAAAGCTGCCGCCGGAGCTACAATTCCTTTTAAAGAAAAAGACAGTTTTATTAACTCATTCGAAGAAGAGTTGGCTAATAGTTGAAAATTGAGCTCACTCTAGAGTTTGTTAGTAAAGATAAAAAATTCTTAAGATCATTATATTATACTCTACTTCCTGATAATATTGACTTTCCGGAAGGCTTAGAGGTAGATCTTTTCAATAACCAAAATGGAAAGTTTACCATTATACTTGCATCAGAAGGCCATTTTGAGACATTATTATCTACATTAAATGATCTATTAGACAATGTAGAAGTTTCTACAACAACTTTAAGCGAGGTAATCGTCAATGCTTGATCTAAAGGTTATTCGAGAAAACCCTAAAATAATCAGAAAAATGCTTGAAAACCGAAACGCGGTCTTCCATCTTGACGATCTCTTAAAAAAAGATACCCAACGTAGAGCTCTGATAACTGAAATACAATCTTTTAAACATAAAAAAAATGTTGTCTCAAGTCAGATTTCACAAAGTAAGAAGAACAAAGATGAAATAAGTGATAAAATACTTAAGATGAGAGAACTCTCAAAAACAACAATCGATCTAGAATCTAAAGTAAAAGCCCTAGATGCTGAAGTATTTGAGATAGCTAAGAAGTTACCAAATATTCCCCACGACTCTGTACCTGTTGGTTTAGATGAATCTGATAATACCGTAGTGCGATGTTGGGGTGAAGCAAGCTCATCCGGTCAATTTCAGGATCATATTGACTTGGCCTTAAAACTTGACCTTATTGATCTAGATAGGGCTGCCAAAGTTTCAGGTTCGAGATTTTATTATCTTAAGAACGATTTGGTGAAATTAAATTACGCCTTAATTTCATTTGCTTTAGATTTTATCCAGAAAAAAGATTTTACCTTAGTTCAGCCACCATATTTGCTCCGTAGAAAAGCTATTGAAGGTTCAATTATATTCTCAGATTTTGAAGATGTAATTTATAAAATTGAAGATCAAGATATATATTTGATTGGAACTTCTGAACATTCAGTCGCTGCAATGCACATGGGTGAAATACTTCACGGAAGTGATCTCCCATTACGATATGCTGGAATAAGCCCTTGTTTTAGAAAGGAAGCGGGAGCTCATGGTCGAGATACAAAAGGCATTTTCCGAGTACATCAATTCGAAAAAGTTGAACAATTCGTATTTACCACACCTGAGGATTCATGGAAAGAACATGAAATACTAATCAAAAACGCAGAAGAAATCTATCAGCAACTTGAGATTCCTTATAGAGTTATGCTTTTATGTACTGGTGATCTAGGAAACGTTTCTGCCAAAACATATGACCTTGAAGCTTGGTTTCCCGGCCAAAACTCATTCAGAGAAGTAGTATCTTGCAGCAATTGTACTGATTATCAAGCTAGAAGCCTTGGCGTAAAATATCGAAATAAACCACATGAAGGATCCCAATTTGTTCACACACTTAATAGTACATTAATAGCTACCGAACGTACATTGATAGCGATACTTGAAAATAACCAGCAAAGTGATGGTTCGATCTTAATACCTAAGGTGCTCATTCCCTATATGGCGGGCCACGATCTAATAAAGCCCAAAAAAGGGATTGCTTAAA
>CAYNJB010000065.1:0-5782 GCA_964397515.1 uncultured Nitrosopumilales archaeon
TGAATTTGCTGGTCTAACATCTGAAGGCGCCCGATGGCTTGCAGAGAAAAAGATTATAATGCTGGGTATCGATAACCTTGCAATAGGATCAGCAGGACCCGAAGTCCTTGAAACTCATATGATATTCATACCGGATAATGGAATTTATACGGTGAAGGGAATAGCTTTGGAGGAGTTGGCTAAAGATAAACAATATGTTTCTCAGCTAATTGTAATTCCTTTAAAGATAATAGGAGCAACAGCTTCGCTTGTAAGACCAATTGCTTTAGCATCTAAAAGATGACCCCAACTTTTAACATATTTTTTGTATTTATGTTTAACATTAAAATAAATTATGAGTTAGGTGCTGAAAAGGCGAATGATGATTATGCTGGTATATTCTCTAAGTTCAGAAGTCTTATCCATTTTCTATTAACATCATTTTGATATTCTTCTATTTCTTCTTCAGTTAAATGCTTGAATCTTCCCTGTGTTTCTACATATTCTTTGATGGGTCTTATTTTTCCGGGTTTATGAGTAATCTTTAGTGTACCATTTTCAATTTCATATAAAGGCCATGCGCAGCTTTGAACAGAAAGCTTGGCTACTTCAATTGCCTTTTCTGAAGGATATTTCCAGCCTGTGAGGCATGGGTTTAAGATATGAATGTAAGATGGCTTTAGTTTCATAGCTTTCTCAATTTTTTTAGTATAGTCAAGTGGAAATGCGGGAGAGGCTGTAGCTACATATGGCATGTCGTGAGCTGCCATTATCATAGCCATGTCTTTTCTTTTCTGAGTTTTTCCTTTCCCTTTCTTGCCAAGAGGAGTCGTGCTTGTCCAAGCTCCATAGGATGTGGTGCTGCTTCTTTGCATACCTGTGTTCATATATCCTTCATTATCGTAACAAATGTAAATAATATCTGAATTTCTTTCTACGGCGCCTGATAATGCTTGAAGGCCGATGTCTGCAGTTCCACCGTCACCTACGAAACCCACTACGTTTATTTTTTTACCTTGATACTCATATGCAGCAGCTATTCCTGATAACATTGAGGCAGTGTTTGGAAATAGTGGAAAGAACACGGGTATCTTTGTGCCCATCGTATTTTCCCAACCAACTACACCTGTGCCCCCCATGCAACCTGGAGGTATAGCAAGAACAGTATTTCTGCCAAGAACTTTTAGAGCTAATCTAAGTGATGATTCAACAATACAGCCTACACAGGCTGAAATCCCTGGCGATAGAAGATCCTCTTTCTTCATTAGTTCTTTAGTGTTCAACTTATTTTGATCCTCCTTGCAAATTTAGCCATATATTTTCTTTAGGCTTCTCGTTTTTTTTCGCAGCGTTCAAAGTAGTTTTAGCTGCTTGTTGTAACTCTTTTATGCCAATTTCTGCGCCTCCTAGTCCGGCTATGAAAGCTATAACGATTGGTTGACTTTCATGATCATATAATGCGGATTTGAGTTCAAGGTATGCTGTTCCAGTTCCAGAATAAAATTGAACATGTCTATCAATAACACCTATTGCTTTTGCTTGTGAAGTGTGTTTTACAAGTTCTTCTGCTGGAAAAGGAGATAAAACGCGAAGTTTGATCAGTCCTAATCTATTTCCTTCAAGCCTAAATTTATCAACTATATATCTCGCGGTGCCTGTCATTGAACCCGTTGTGACAAGAATTGCTTCTGCGTCTTCACATTTGTATGCCTCAATCAATCCATGATAATTTCTTCCAAATTTATTGTAATATTCTTTATTTACATTTTTTATAACTTCCTTAGAAGCTTCCATTGCTTTTACTTGTTTGTATCTGTATGAAGTTAATAGACTTGATGGAGTAAGTGGATCTATAGCCATAGGATTCTCAGGGTCAAGAATCGCCTGATTTGGCTGATAAGGTGGTAAAAATGAGTCAACATCACTTTGATTTGGGATCTCTACGGGTTCTGATGAATGTGAGAGGAAGAAACCGTCATAGCAGACCATTACAGGCAAAAGAACTTCCTTGCTTTCAGCGATCTTAAACGCTTGAATCGTTGTATCCAGAATTTCTTGATTATTTTCAGCGTAGAATTGTATCCAACCTGCACTTCTAACACCTACAGAGTCTGAATGACCACACCATAGAGTTTGAGGTGAGTCCATCTCTCGATTTGCTATATTCATGACAATTGGGAGACGAAGGGTAGATGCTCGGTACACTGGTTCATACATATACGCAAGACCTTGTGATGATGTTGCTGTGAAGGTTCGTGCTCCAGCTAAAGATGCTCCTTCAAGTGCACTCATAGCAGAGTGTTCTGATTCAACCTCTAGACTTTTTGCATCCAATTCACCGTCTGCGATAGCTTGAGCTATATATTCTATGAGTGGGGTTTGAGGAGTTATTGGGTAAGCTGCAATTACATGCGGCTTGGACAATATCACTCCATATGAGGCAGCTCTGTTTCCGTTTAAAACCTCCATCGTTGTTTTCTCCATTTTTTATTTTTCAGCTCTCATTGCTATCGCTGAAGTTGGACATACGTTAGCACATATGCCACAACCTTTGCAATATTGCATATTAATTTCAACAACCTTTTCGTTTTCGAACATACATCCAGTAGGACAGTACAGCTCGCATATTCCACATAGATTGCATTTATTTAGTTGAATGAAGGGTGTAAGGACTTTCCAATCACCAGTTTCAACGATATAAAGTTCCTTACCTATTGGGATATTTGAAAGATTTTCTAAGTTAGTCATTATTTGATAATATCCTTTATTCGAGTTTGCTCAAAGGCTAGTTTAGTAGCTTCAACATTTTTAGTTATAAGCTTCTCAGGAAAACGTTTTTTGATTGCATTCAACACAGATTCAAGCTTAACCCAATTAGTTGCAGCTGATAAGGCTCCAAGAATTGCTGTATTAGTAATTGGTAAACCTAAAGTTTTCAAAGCAATATTAGTTGCATCGACAGTCGCAATTTTTACTCCTGTTAAGCCAATATCAATATCTTCCGGATTACGTTTATCATTCAGTACTATTATCCCTTTTTCCTTAAGTCCATCTGTTACTTTTACAGCTTTCTGAAGTGTAGGGTCTAACACGGCTACACAGTCTGGTTCGTGAACTAGGGTCCTAAGCGTTATAGGGTTATTATCCATCTTAACGTATGATTCAACTGGAGCGCCTCTTCTTTCAAAGCCGAACGCGGGTATCATTTGGGAATGTTTTCCTTCTGAAACGGCAGCAATAACCAGAATTTCAGCACCCAAAACAGCTCCTTGGCCACCTCTTCCATGTAGCCTAATTTCTTTCAAATAGGTCATATCACCCAAACAGCATACACTATTTATTATTTACACTAATAATATAAAAAGTAAATTTGGTGAATTCAGAACCTTAATTCAGATTAATGGGAACTCGTTTTCATTATAATAAGCTTAACTAGGAAGTATTTGATTTTATATCTAATGCGTCCAAGATATCATAGTCTATTAACTTCTACTTTGGGAAACTCTACGTTTCTACTCTCATTAGCTATAGTTGCAGGATTTGTAGTTCCTCAAGGTTCGAACACAACAAAGGATTATCTTAACTTAATCATAATTGTTATTTTGACTGTGTCGACTATGAATGTGAGTCTTAGATCAGTGTTTTCTTTCAAGAACAAGTTTCGAAAAGTTCTAGCTTGTTTAATTATAAACTATTTTGTTCTTGCAGGTCTAATCATAATTTTAGCTCATGTTTTTTTTACTACGGATATTGATTTGAGAAATGGGTTTATCATTATGGCAACTGTTCCAAGTGCTATCTCTATAATCCCTTTTACAAATCTTTGTAGAGGAGATACGGAATTAGCTACAAGTGTAATAACTATTATGTATCTATTAACTCCAGTTCTTACGCCACTCTTAATGTTAATTTTTCTTGATTTCTCAGGGGTTAACTTATGGAATCTTTTTATTTTAAACATTGAAATTATTGCGTTCCCACTTTTTCTTTCAAGAATTTTGCTTATGGCAGGCTCCAATAAAGTTCCACAATGGATCAAAGATTTTATTGTTAACATAGCAGTTTTTTTCCTAGTATATTCAGTTATAGGAATAAATCAATCAGTTTTTGCTTCCGGTCAACAGTTTCTATTTTTGGTTTTTCTCATATCTTTACTCAGAACATTCGGGTCTGGGCTTTCCGTGAAATTTTTTGCTGAAAAGCTTGGGGCTGATAGAGGAACTGTTATCCCCTTAGCTATGTTTGCATCTTTCAAAAACATGACACTTACCACAACTTTTGCCTTGACTCTTTTTACTGCTAGAAGCAGCATACCTGCTGCTGTAAGTATTCCTTTGGAAATACTTTTCTTTTTCTATCTTAAGATTAGACAAGATATGTTAAAAAATCATTAACAAAGATTACATTATTTAAGCAAATTTTTCTTTGAAATGGTTACTCTGATAATTATTAATGGTGCGGTGGCCGGGATTTGAATTCCCGGACCAATGGTCTCCCGAGTTTACAGCTCTATGCACACTTTGTAAGTGTATGGCAAGCTGTCGTCCTAGACCAAGATTTCCGAATAAGAATTGCATTAGAAATACAACTCTTAAATCTCTAGACGACCACCGCGCCTACTATCGATTATCTTAGGGATAGTTTAACTTTATCGGATAATATCGAAGAAAAAAGTTAGCCGCCTGCTACTGCAGGAAGGATAGTGACTTTGTCATTTGGATTCAAATCTGTTTCTAATTCACCTGAAAATCGAACGTTCTTTCCATTTACATAGATGTTAATTACTGGTCTAAGTTTTCCTTCTGAGTCAATAAATCGTTCCTTTACATTATTACCGAATTTTTTGGCTAGTTCATCTATTAACATTCGCAGATTTTTAGCTGAAACTTTAATTTCTTTGTTACCGCCAAATGTTGATGCTAAAAGTGAAGGTACAGTGACTATTATTTCATCCAATCTCTTTTCACATCTGTATAATTGGGGCTAATGCCTCCAAGTTTGGTTCAACCAATATGGGGTTAGGTAATTGTCCTACAACTGCTTCTGTCGCCTTTAACCCACATCCAGTGATGAGGCAAACGACTTTCTCATCAGGTGAAATTTTCCCTGCTTCAACAAGTTTCTTCAAAACCCCTAACGAGACACCGCCGGCTGGTTCTGAAAATATACCTTCAGTTCGAGCTAGTAGTCTTATTGCCTCAACAATTTCTTCATCCGTGACATCTTCGGCTAAACCATTATATTCTCTGATCTTCCGAAGCGCATAGATTCCATCGCCTGGTTCTCCGATAGCAAGACTTTTCGCAATAGTTTTAGGGTGTTCAATAGGAATTACTTTGTTTAAATTATTCTTGAAAGAGTCTACCAAAGGCGCACAACCATGCCCTTGAGCCGCGCTAACCTTAACTTCTTTTTTATCTATGATCCCAATCAGCTCAAGCTCTTCGAATCCTTTGCATAATGCGTGTAGCAACGCACCGCTACCTACCGGAACTATGACGTGGTCGGGTAAGCTCCAGTTAAGTTGTTCCGCAATTTCATATCCTAAAGTCTTCGAGCCTTCAACATAATAAGTTCTAAGATTGATGTTTACTACTCCAATATTATATGTGTCAGCTGCTTGAGCAGCAAGCCTATTTGCTGCATCATAGTTTCCTTCAACTTCTATGATGTGTGGTCCGTATGCTAATGCTTGGGCCACTTTTTCACTTTCTAATCCTTGAGGGATAAATACATAGCATGGAAGACCGGCTTTTGCAGCATATGCAGCTGTAGCGGCAGCAAGATTGCCTGTAGACGCACA
>CAYNJB010000066.1:0-5731 GCA_964397515.1 uncultured Nitrosopumilales archaeon
GAACAACCAATATTCCAAATAGCATGATTCATGCTTTCAAACTCTGGTTTTAAAAATTGAAATAATTCTAATAATATTCCATTGCTTGTTGATAATTTAACAATTCGTAATCTAACAGAAGAGAGGCCAAGTATTTTGTCAATATGCTCACTTTCTTCAACAGTATCAACAACAAGCTCTAGCTCAAGCATATCCTTATAGAATTTTAATGCTGTATCCATCTTAGACACAACTATGCCAGCATGGCGAAATGCAGTTATCATAGGTGATATTTTTTAAGTTTATAATTCATGTTTGGGATAATTTGCTTTTAAATATTCATAAATGGGGTTTTTTGATCTATTTAAAAGAAATTCTACAAATTCAAAATCTTCTATACGGTCAATATCTCCACCTTCAGGTGTAATAAAAGATAATATCCAACTTCCATTAAGGCTGCCTGTCTCATAAATAATTCTAGATTTAATAATATCTACATACCCATTTGGATCATAAACAGGAGGAAACACTTGCCTAGGAAGATTATAATACTCTGGTCTCGGATCATCTGGAAACATCCCTTCATAAAAACCATTTTTTATCGTAAAAAGTTTATACGGAGATTCTTTAGTTTCTTTTGCTGATCTTAGTGATGTTGCCTTGTCACAGTTCAAAAGTTTTACTATTGCTTCATCCACCAAAGCAGGATCTCTTAATGGTGTTGGAGGACAAAGCAAGACCAAGTATTCTGGATGGCTATTTTCATTAGTTGTGCACCATTCCAATGCATGCTTAACATAATCAATTGCATCAGAATCGTCTTGTGCAAACTCTGTAGGTCGCAAGAAAGGAACTTCAGCACCATAATAACGAGCTATTTCTGCAAATTCTAGAGAATCTGTTGAGACAATAGTTCTGTTAATTTTTGAAGATAATTTAGAAGCAATAATTGAGTACGCAATCAGTGGATATCCAGCTAATAGCTTAATGTTTTTTTTATGAATTCCTTTGCTTCCTGCTCTTGCAGGTATTAAACCTAATATCATTTTTTATTTTTGCTGCAGTTACCGCACGGTCCAACCACCATCAACAGACAAGCCTTGACCAGTAATATACCCAGATGCTTCAGATGCTAAAAATAGTAGGGGTCCAATTAAATCATTCACCACGCCAACTCTTCCCAGTACTGTTTTATTCTCTAGTCTTTTTAAAAACTCTTGATCATCTACAGTACTATCACTTTCAAAATCAACATGAGGAAAAGCTCCTGCAAGAATTGCATTACATCTAACGCCATACTCCCCATAAAACGAAGCCACATATCTTGTATAGGCCATAAGCGCTGCCTTTGATGCGCTGTAGCTGGGAGGGTTAAACATTTTTTTTCCCTTATACAGTCCTGGGTCTGGCGAGACAATAGCATACATTGAGGAAATATTGATAATTGAGCCCGACCTCTGCTTTTTCATTTGCTCAGCAATAATTTGTGTTGAAGTAGCATGCCAGTATACTCCTGACTCAAAACTTCTCATCCATTGATCTTTTGATATAGATTCCATTTTCCCTGATGGGTCATTGAATCCTGTATTTTTACTAAACTCGAAGGCATTATTAACTAAAATATCAACTGATACATTTTCTTCTACAGATTGAGTTAAGCATTTTCGAGAGTTTTCCTCGTTATAGAAATCAACTTTATAATAATCCACCATTTCTGAACCAAAACTTTCTTTCAATGCTTTTGCTAAATCAATAACTTCTTTATCCTTGTCAAATAAAACAACTTTTGAGCCATTTAACAATAAGCACTCAGAGAAGCTTCTACCAAAGTAACCAGCAGCTCCAGTTACAATTGCAGTTTTACCTTCTAATAAAATTGGATTCATATTTAACATTTCCACTTCCTTCTCAATAAAATTAAGACCCTAAAATAGTCTAAGTTTCTATCATTTTATGTGTAATTTGTTGGTCAATATCTATATTTGTTGATGCTGTTTTTCCAATAACAGAGTTAAAGTCCTTTGCTTCAATCTCTCCTGTACCAGGTTTTTTTACCCAAATATTCTCTTTACTAAAAAGCTCCCCGGCTTTTATTTCTTTTATTGCCACTACACTTGCAAAAGCAAAATCTTTAATAGGCTGCTCCTCAGGAATATTTTCTTTTTTACCCCCAAGCGCAGCATAAACAGCCTTACATCCACTAACAAGCTCAGAAAGCTCCTCAGAATCCATTGAAAACCCGATATCAGGACCAGGCCATTCGCTACTCACAGTAAAATGCTTTTCTATAACACAAGCACCAAGTGCTATAGATGCCAACGAGGCATAAATATTTTCTGAGTGATCACTGAAGCCTATAGGTAATTCAAAAGTTTCTTGTAATTGCGTAATGGCACCCAAATGCACCTTATCGTATGGTGTTGGATAAATGGAAGTACAATGCATAAGCATAAGAGGGCAATCATGCTTTTGAATTGTGTGAACAGATCTTTTTATAGACTCAATATCATTCATCCCTGTAGATAAAATCATAGGTCTTGACATCTTCGCAATATACTCTAACAAAGGTATATTATTGCACTCTCCAGAGCCAATTTTAAAAGCACCAACATTCATAGCATTTAGTATGTCAGCAGCCTCTCTTGAAAAAGGGGTTGACATATACATTATCCCTATTTTCTTACAATATTCTTGGATTTTATGATTCTCATCCGCTGAAAGCTCTATACGTTTTGTTATATCCCAAAGTGTTTCTTGTGATAAATAACCTGGTCTTATATCAGCCTTAATCAATTCAGCGCTTGTAATGTGATACTGAAACTTAATACAATCAGCTCCATTTTCTTTTGCAGAGTCAACCAATTGTATAGCTTTATTATAATCACCATTATGGTTAATACCTGCTTCTGCAATTATAAATGGGGGAGTATCTAGCCCAATTACTCTATCACCTATTTTAAATTCTCGCACTTTGATATTCTCATCATTTTTTCACAACATTATGCTTTACTGGAAATATATCTGCCATGTATTCCCACCTTGCAAAGGCCTCATCTGCTGAACACCACGGCGTATCAATATTAATAAATTCAACCTTTGGATTTTGATAAGATATTGTTGTAACCATTGATGAAAAATCGGCTCTACGTAACCATCCATATTTTTCGCAAATATCGTAGAGATTGGTACCAGGATATGGAGTTGCTATTAGTGGGGTGACATATTTCACTCCTGCCTTAACTAGTTTTTTAGCAAAATCTACAGTCTGCATAAATGACTCTTCATCTTCACCCTTTATCCACATACTTCCGTTATTTTTTTCTAAAATACTATCTGCATAATCTTCATGAACTATGTTTTGAAGAGATTTCTTAACAACTTGTCCTCCAGGATATCCAATAATAAAAAATGCGCCTGCGTCCAATTCGGCTTCTTTACACCACTCAGCAACCTGCAGTGTATTTTCAAGATGTTCAACTGCTGCAGGCTTATTCATAGCAATTAGATTCTTTAATTCCCCACTTTCTACAGGAAGGTAAATTATTTCTGTGCCTGCATCCTTCATAGCAAATAAATGCTCTCTATCTAGCCTGTCAATCATAACGCCATTGGGAAATGATAATTTAAGAGGGTTACCTTTTTCCCTAAATTCTTTAAGGTATTTTAGTATTGGTATAGAGTGTTTACTCTTTAAGGTAAAATTATCATCCTCGATCTCAATGTGGTTTACGTGGTATTTCTCTACCATATGTTCGATCTCCGATATGACTCTATCAGGATCAAATGATCGCCACTTTTGACCTTTCTCCGGAATCGAGCAAAACTCACAAGTAAAAGGACAACCACGTGATGTAATATAAGAAAATGTCCTGTCTATGCCATTACCTCTAGGAGACCATCTAACATACTCATCCATTGGTCTGAAATCATAATCAGTAATACGTGGTATTTGATTAATATTTGAAAGTTGTTCGGAGCGTTGCTTGTTTTCAAAAATTTCACCTTGTTCGCTTCTATATAAAATACCAGCAATACTATCTAGGGGATCACCGTTTAAGATTCTCGCACATGCAATTTCTCCTTCCCCTTTAACAACAATATCTGCCTTAGTCTCATCCAATATTTGGTGAGGCAGAGTAGTGGCTAAAATACCTCCCACCACTACGACAGCGTCAGGATATTCTTCTTTAATCCTATTACAAAGTGGATAAAACACAAACCGTGAATCAGTAAAAGGAACATTAATAAAAATATAATCTGAGTCATCGGCTATTTCTTGAATTATCCACTCGTCAGTATGTCCAACTCTGTATATAGTTTGATACTCTGTTTCAATAGGGGCTCTTACAAGGTGTCCTTCATACAGCATGGGGTCCACATACTTAACTACTTTGTGTCCTCGTTGAATAATGTATGATCCTACATACGCGAGCCCTAACTGTTGTGATTGAAATTCAGTCTCTCCTTGAAACACCCAAGGACACGCAATTAATGTGGTTTTTTTCGATCTAAAATTTTCATCCTCTTGACGATCAATCGGATACTTATCATTCACCACAAAAGGGACGAACTTTTCCATTTATCTACGCTCCATAAATATTTTTTGTTGACTGGTTTCCCAAAACGAGCTTGATTGTAAAATATTATAGTATCTTTGGGAGCTATTCCCATCACCAAAGTTTTTTTCTGGAACTATTTTCATTGAGGCTGCTATTGTGATTGAATCCAATATATCCTTCTTATCATGACTACAGTCAATAATCTGCTTACTCAGTGTTCTTTGGTTTTGCCTAGATCCAATATTAATAGTTGGCACTCCATAATGAGGGGCTTCCCTTATACTTGCACTAGAGTTTCCTATTACATACTTAGCATGTTTCAAAAGAACCAAGAAATATTCAAATCTTAAAGAGGGAAAGATTCTAAAACGATAATTTTTTTCAAACCTCTTATATTCGCTAAAAATAAATTCTGCTCCATGATCATTGTTTGGACTAATAATAACGAAATTGTCATTAGATCCTATAATAGCATCAACCAAATTTTGTACTTGAGATTTAATGTGGTCATATTCTGTTGTCACTGGATGAAATAATAGTATTGCATATGCATCAAAATTAATTTCATAGTGATCCTTAACATCCTGTATTAAGGGTAACTCACCGGACTCCATCGCATCAATATCAGGAGACCCTATTAAAAAGACACTTTCTTTTTTTTCACCTAATTGTAATAGTCGATCATGAGCCACTTTGTTAGATACAAAATGCAAATGCGACATTTTACTAACTGCATGACGAATTAAGTCATCAACGGTTCCCGATAGCTCTCCTCCCTCAATATGTGCAACTAGAACATTATTCAAAGAACCCACTATTGCACCAGCGAGAGCTTCTACCCTATCACCATGCACAACTATTAAGTCAGGTTTTACTTTCTTAATAAGAGATGAAAATCCTTCTATCGTTTTTGCCAGAATCAAATCCATGGAATCAAAGTCTGAATGGTTGATAAATTTAATAATATTTCCATTAATAAAATTGCTTTTATAAATTTCATCAATTGTATACCCATATTTTCTATTTAAATGCATCCCAGTCACACAAATAAAGGTATCAAATAGCTCAGAACTATCTGTGACTCTAATTAATGATTTTTGCTTTCCAAAGTCTGCTCGAGTGCCGGTCAAATAAACAATTTTCTTTTTCATACTAGACTACGTCCATTTCTTAGCTTCGTCTTCATTCCTGAT
>CAYNJB010000067.1:0-5707 GCA_964397515.1 uncultured Nitrosopumilales archaeon
CTTCCTAAACCCGATGGGACCGATACATAGAGAAGCTTTAGAAGATCTTTGAGCTGGGATTTTACATCTTGCGCATGCAATGAAGTTCTAATGAGTCTAACCCCGCAATTAATGTCATAACCAACACCTCCTGGTGAAACCACGCCTGTTTCAGCATCACTAGCAGCTACACCGCCAATTGGGAAACCGTAACCTTCATGACCGTCTGGAAGTACTATAACATGCTTATACAATCCAGGCAGATGCGTGACATTAATCGCTTGATAGATTGTTCTATCAGTTTGCATTTTCTTAAGTAATGATTCATCAGCATATATTGTACAAGGAACATTCATACCTTGTTTTGTATTTGAATCAATACGATATTCAACATCACTTATTTTATTCACAGTATAGTTATTATGACTCATTTTTCAAATCACAATTATTAAGTATAACTACGCGTCTTGGAAATCTATTATAAGGCTTTCTGGATATACACTATTAAATATTGTTTGATCTTATTAATTTCTTAACATAATTCTAAAACAAACAAATAATAAAATAATATCGAACATGTTCTGTTAAAGTATTAAGTAAATTAATTTACTTTTGACTAATAATGAGCTTCACTACTTTTTCTATTCCTGAACTATATTGAAAAGCTTTCTTTGGCGCAGAAATAAGTTGATCTGGAAGACCTATGATTTTCCCAACTTTCTGAAGTAACATCTTTCTCTGCCCATGGGGATCTATATGCAAATTGGTTTTAGTTTGAAGAACATATTTTACAAGATTCAATGATGCGTAAGGTGAAATTAAATCGACATAAGGAGCTGATACTAACTCATCTCTTTCAAAGTTTGATACATGGGCGGATAACACATCTTGAACCATAAGTCTACGAGTCTCTTCAGGACCCTTGTTTTGATAAATAACTTGGTATTTTTTATAGCCGCCGAATAATTCATCAGCTAATTGACCTACCATCAATGAATTACTTACTTTATGCGTCGCCTCAGATGCTAATCTGATTCCAAGGCCTATACTTAAATTCATTAAAGAACAGTTTTGTAGAAAACGTCTTATATTGTTTAATCTTTTTTCTAAGATCACAGCGTCTACATAAACTACATTCACATCAAGTTCTAAGAGTTTTGCAGCATATTCAGCCCATTTGGAATCTCTTGAACCGCGCACACTTATGCAAAATAACTTAAGTGGAGTTAAATTAGATATGAGTTTTGCTAGAATAGAACTATCTAATCCACCTGAAAAACCTAATGTGGAAAAATCTACAACTTGACTTCTAGCTTTAACTGATTTTTTTAACAAATTGGTTATTTTAATTGCCGCTTCATCTGACTCGATATTTTGAGGATTGACTTGAATATTACTGAATGGGTATTCATGTCGCGCTTTCAGAGATAGTTCTATAAGAACGCCGGGTGGAACTGATATTATAGGTTTATTTAAGAATTTTAAGGCCTGAAACTCTGAACAAATCGCAATGAAGTCAGGTGAATATGTGATGAAAAGGGGCTTCTGTCCAATAGCGTCTCTTGCAAAAACTAATTTATCAGAATAACAGTTTACAAAAGCAAAAGAACCGTCAACTTCAGATAGGGTTTTGCATAAAGTCTCATATCTCGCTTCATCTAGAAGTACCTTTAATTGAGTTATATCAAGAGAAGATGGCTCATAAATTGATCCATGAAATGGGAATGGAGGAGAATTAGAGTTTTCCCTTAAACATACAGCTGCAAGAAAACAACGTTCATCTTTAATGTCTTTCACAGCTAAGTGTTTTAGGTCTGGATAAACAAAGTAACCGGCAGGAGCCCTATGTTCAAGTCGGTCAAGTATTTTGTTAAACATCGTAGTAACTGGACCTTTTCCCAAACAAGCAATAATACCACTAACTGGGTTCATAATATAGTCTTGGCCTGTTCTTTGATTTTTTTAGCAATACTGGGTCCTATCTTTTGGACTGAAGATAATTTCCGAATAGATGCATGAGCAATAGTACTCCTATCAATAAATCCGCTATTATATAGTGATCGAGCTCTTATTCGACCAATATTCTCTAAACCAACTAATTGAAGTAATTCTGGTTTAACACCATATTTTATTCTTTGATTTATATTGAATATTTGTGGTAAGATAAATGAAGTTTTTTTAAGTTTTGAGATTTCATACAATGAGTATAATAACCAATCCGCATTTTCGGTGAGCCTGTAGAGATCACCGGGTTCTACCCCGTATTTTTTTAACAAGTTTTCTTCAGAAGATTCATTAATCCAGGCGTCTAAGACTAGTACTGTTCGAAAAACAGCTGCAATATCTTGATGATCCCCTTCTTTGGATAATGGCTTTAAGAATTCGTGTCTATGCTCATCGATATAAACTTGGGCTTGATCATAATCCTTGTTCCGCAGTGTAAGTTTAGGTGAGAAATCTGGAGAAATAGCTATTAGAAAAAGAATACCAGCTTTATATTCTCTATCGTCATTAGAATATGATAGAATATCTCTAAAAAGAACTCCGGTAGATGGATCAATATAGAGTTGAGCTATCCTTATTCCAAAAACTGTCGCAGTGTATCTTTGCAGTCGTTTTTTGATAAAATCTTCCTTTTCCAAGTAAGATATTATGTAATATATCTGATCCTTTAATACCTCATCTTTATTCTGAATAGAATAAAGAGTTTCTGAAAAGAAGTTTAGAATTTCTTCTATTAATATACCGGGTTTACTTACGATTAAAGCAAGAAGATGGATTCTGAGAGCACTTTCATTTGAGAGTTGGGATTTAATAGGTTCAGGTGTCCCGTGTATATATCTATCAAAGATTTCATCAGTTGGAATATTCAATGATGCTAAAGGTATTGTTTCGCCAATTGTGTCGAATTTTGGTCTTCCAGCTCTTCCGCACATTTGTTTATAGTCTAATATTGATATGGGTATTTGTCCACCATATTCAGAGTCGTAACGTGCAAGACTAGAAATTATAACTCTTCTTGCTGGAAGATTGACTCCAGCAGCTAATGTTGGCGTAGCGGTTAGAATCTTGATTAATCTTTTTTTATAAGAATACTCTACTATCCGTCTATGCTTTAAACTCAGACCCGCATGATGAAAAGCTGTACCTTTTGCGATAAGATGTGCAAGATTTCGGCTTAATGTTGTCTCTTCAGAAGAACTTATTATTTCTGCACTCAATTTTTCTAGGGCAGTTTTTTCTTCAGATTTCAGATATTTTGTTGTAATTTCGGAGGCTTTCATAGCTAAACTTACTGCTCTTCGTCTAGTCTCAGCAAAAATTAACGCTTGCCCGTTTTCATTCACAATATCTATTGCTAGATCTATTGCTGCGCCTCTTCGAGAGTTATTTATTGATTTTTCAGATCCATCAGAAAAAAGTATTTTCCCATAATCATAAACACCTTCAATAAGTTTAACAGGTCGCCAATCCGTTTCAACTAGTTTTGCATTTAACCAATCAGCAATATCTTTAGAATTGGATATTGTAGCACTTAATGCAAGTATTTGAGATTTGGAGGAGAAGAATTTTATTTTTGTTAAGATTATTTCGAGAGTTGGACCACGATTAGCATTACCAACTAGATGAACTTCATCAACAATAAACAGTTTTACAGAATTTAACCAATTAGATTTATGACGTAAAATAGAGTCAAATCGCTCATTAGTTAGAACAATTAGATCATCTGATCCAAAAGATTCACCAGATGAGTCGTAGTCACCAGTCGAGATGGATATTCTAATATTATGTCCGTTATTTTTTTTAAAAGATTCAAGGACTTGAAATTCTTCATATTTTTCTGAAGCTAATGCTCTTAAAGGACTTAGATAAACAACTTTCCCTCCGTCTATCAATATTGTTTTTATTGCGGCGAGTATACCAACAAACGTTTTTCCACTCGCGGTAGGTGTTGATAGAATTATGTTTTGACCTTTTAGAACACCTTGATTGATTGCTTCTTTTTGTGGTGGATATAACTCATTATATCCTAGATTGGATATTAAATTGTTAAGAATAGGTTGGATTTCTTCACGCAAATCTATACAGCTAAACTATAGTTTTCTATATTGCCCAGAATTAACTTCATATATTTGACCACTTCTGTGTAACGTTTGAAGCATTCTTTGTGCCTCTTCTACTTTAAATTTACCTGTTTTGACGAGTTCATCAACAAAGATTTTTCCATCAACAGGTTTATGATCTGAACCTTGCAATGATTTAAAAATATCTAAAGCTGTTTCCAAGAGAGTGCGTTCACTTAATGGCCGCCCATGAAAAACACCGACATCAACTTTTCCTGTTTTGACATCAACACCAACAGTGGTAAGCATCCTTTCTACTAGAGAGACTGCGCGTAATGCATCGTCTTCACTTACTTGATCTTTAAGCATTAAGCGCGCTCTTGCAGTAGCTAAGCGAACAAGAGCCTCGAGTTGACGCGGAGTTACAGTTATCATCGACTCTTCGCCTAAATTCCTCATCTTAAGATAGTATTCAATTATTTTGTCTTCAGCTTCTTTAGTTAAGACAGGTTCAGTATGTCTAACAAAAATAATGTATTTCCTAAGAAGATCATAATCTATTGGTGGAGTTTTGACAAAGCTTCCTTTCCTATGTGTTTCCAGAATGTGTCTTGCCACTTTCTCATCGGTGGATCTATCAGGAACGTCTCGCATTATGAATATCAAGTCAAAACGAGTTAAAAGTGGTATTGGTAAGCTAACATTTTCGGTTATATTATGATATGGATCATATTTTCCGAAGATAGGATTAGCCGCTGCAAGTATTGAAGTTCGAGCGTTTAATGTTGCAACTATTCCCCCTTTGGCGACGCTACAAGTTTGCTGTTCCATACATTCGTGAAGAGCGTTTCGATCTTCAGTTCTCATCTTATCAAATTCATCGATGCAAGCAATGCCTAAATCGGCTAAGACAACAGCGCCAGCTTCAAGCATCATTATCCCAGATTTTTCTTTAACAACAGCCGCTGTTAGGCCGGCAGCTGTAGAACCTTTGCCGGA
The DNA here is from genome assembly GCA_964397515.1 of uncultured Nitrosopumilales archaeon. Classification (GTDB taxonomy): domain Archaea; phylum Thermoproteota; class Nitrososphaeria; order Nitrososphaerales; family CAYNJB01; genus CAYNJB01. Next base: position 5,043 of record CAYNJB010000067.1, read on the forward strand.
GGTATAAACTGCGCGTGGAGCAATCCGTGAAACATATTTTAAAAGTTCGGACTTTGCAGTGCCTGGATCTCCAACAAGTAACATATTGATATCGCCTCTTAAAGAAGTTCCATCAGATAGATGTCTTTGAGGTGATCCAACTATTTGAAGAAGTATAGCTTCTTTTTGGGTTGTAATACCGTGTATGGCCGGAGCTATTGATTCAATTAATCGATCATATGCACCAGGTTGACTAGCTATATCACGAATTATAGCTTCATCTTCTTTTGTAAGTTGGATTTGTTCCTCTTCTTTCCCTATTTGTTCAACAAAATTCGCTTCAATTCTAGATCGAAAAAATCTGAGTTGCTCGGAGCCTCGAGTAGTTTCAGGGTGAGCACGCAATACTCCATTAACGGTAACATGATCACCAGGCCTCGCTATATCAACAAGATCACCAAAAAGGCTAACATCACACATCTGTGGCAGCTGTCCAGGAGGTAGTTCCTCAGGGAGTTCTTGAAGTCTTATTTCCTGATAATCTGAAAAAACTGTCCTTTTTTGATCGAACTCAAAGAATTTACGTTCATTACAGTCTTGACATTTTTTAGGTTTCCTCAGAATTAATTCCGACTGTGTCACAATGGTTATATGGCCTTCGGGACATTTGAACGCGGCCTCTACCG
>CAYNJB010000068.1:0-5651 GCA_964397515.1 uncultured Nitrosopumilales archaeon
GAGCCATGAATTCTACCTCTCTTAGAAGTTACTAGTTCAATATCATATAGGGTGGCATCATTGCGAATGAATCTAACCATATTACTGATAATGTGAGGCGGCAGTATAATCTCAAAGAAGTGCTGTACTCCTTTCGATTCTCCAAGTATCTTGCAGTCTAATATCCGTATCTGAGCTTCGGGATGTGAATCTACAAAACCCGTTACCCAGCAACCTTTCGGTTTAGCCTTTAGACTTGCCTCTAGCATATGTTTCCACATCTATAGAGTGTCTATTAAGTATTAATGGCATCTCTGGGCATATATATCACGCGAAGTGATGCCTCTATTCGCCCCTCAAATCGATCTCAGTGAGGCTGAAATTTGCTAACTTAATGATATATGATTATTATAGATCCACAAAAGCCAAAAAGAAGATATGCTTTATGCGAATTGTTGATGCGAAGGTTATGACTCTGCTCTTCTCCTCAGCTGAAAAAACGAGTTAAATAATTGAAATCTTTTTCCTCAAGAACGAGCATATGACGCTGGGAACAGACGAATATACGGTCTTCCATCTGGTTAAGCACATATAATTAGACCCTAAAACTCGGATAACATCCTAATAACTTAACATGTTAAGTAAAACACTAATTTAATGATCTTAGTTACCTTCAATGCTGGTTTTTAGTTCGCTTTGAAAATAATTGACGCTGCTCTATTGGAAAAATCTGGAGACACGCTAAGGAAATATTATTGGAGCAAACTTGGCGAAAGAGGCGATGTTACCCATGGTTCTCAATTAAAACCATTTTCTGAGATGGCAAATTATGTCTATAAGGCATGGACGGCTCACTTAGATAAGCTGGGTGAGAGCTTTTACGCAGGCTCGTTAATGTTTGACCTATGCTTAGAAGGAACCGGGCGCAGATTTACCTCCGATGTCGATGAGGCAAACGCAATCAGCGAAAGTGGGCGAAAATTGGCGAATCAGATGTGGGATCAGTTAGACACCTCTAAGGGTGATCTTACAGCTTACAAAGGCATGGTCGCTGAAATTGAAGCTTCACTGCTTGAAACCTATGCATTATACAAAGAAAAAAAGGAGATAACAAGTTGAAGAAGAGCAGAAAGGTAATATTAGCCACCCTTCCTATAATGGCTCTAATCATATTTTCTGCATTTACACAATTATCCGGTTCATCTATTTTCCCAAGCGCTTCAGCCGAAGATTTCTCGGTACGAATCATAGAGATCAGGGCTTTCCAATTTGGATGGGACCCGGAGATTATTACAATTGATGCTGGCGAGAAGGTTATCTTCAGGGTCGAGGGTGACAAAGTGGTTGCACACGGCTTCTATATAGATGGCCAAGACTTCCAGATGTACATACCGCCATTAGAAACGGTTGATGTTGGTCCGATAGTATTCAACACTCCTGGGAAGGTCAAGATTCGGTGCTCGGTGACCTGTGGACCGCTTCATCCCTTTATGGTTGCAGATATTATTGTTGAGCCAAACTATCCTTACTTCGCATTCTTAATTTCATCCATAGCCGTTGGAGGAATCACTCTTCTTTATGTAAAGAAGGGACCAAAGAAAAAAATGCTCGGTGTTCCCCTAGACAAGGAAATTGACCTGCTAAAAATCAGGGCTATTGGGCCGATTCTCAAAAAGTTGCTCCAATGGAGAGGGATACACTTTGCCTTGATCTTGCCTAACGTCGTCGTATTTATGATCGTTTTGTCCTCCGGATTCTTCGGAAACCCCACGGGCAACTTGAACTTCTCTGTAGCAGTTGTATGGATCCTCTGGCTCACCGCGGTTGAGTTTATGATACTGTTCTTGGGCAGAACCTGGTGTACCCTTTGCCCACTTCCCGCTTTCGGGGAGTGGATCGCCCGAAGAAGAATCTATAGTATGCCCTATCTACGGAAGCCTTTCTCCCTTGGATTGAAGTTTCCTAAGAGTCTGAATAACATGTGGGGATCAGGTTTAGGTTTCTTGGGGATTTCCCTTGTGGTGCCTTGGTTAGTTACCCGGCCTTACGTTAGCAGTATGCTTTTCGCTGCGTTGATTATATTGGGCGTGGGCACTACCCTACTATTTACACGTAGATTCTTCTGCCGTGTTCTTTGTCCTGCTAATAGTTACATAGGTTACCACGCCAACATTTCCTTCTTCGCCGTCAGGTCGAAGGATAAAAGCATCTGTGACAAACATATAGCGAAGGAGTGTCTAAGAGGCGGTCCAAAAGGACACGCATGCCCATGGGTTACACCTTACCCTGGAGGTTTGTCAGAGAATACATGGTGTGGACAGTGTTATGAATGCTTGAAGTCTTGCCCACTTGATACTATGACTGTAAAGTATAGGATGATCGGCCAAGAAATCGACGAAATGGCGGTAAAGTCCAAGAAGAGGTTCGGGATGGCATGGACCGGATTCATCAGGTTCAACCTCGGAATATTCTATGAGTTGGTCTTCTTCGGATCATTCTGGTTCCTTAAAGATTGGGGCAACATGGGCATAAACTTTGGCGCCAACTTGTTCAGTATTAACCTCCTATCACCTACAACGCAAGGCTTCATGAATTGGGTACTCTGGGCTTTAATCGTAGCCGGGGTCAGCCTCGTCATATACCCAGCAGTCTTTTACGGGTTCTCATCGCTTGCAAGGAGGGTAGCCGGGGATACGACTCTCTCTACCAAAAATGATGTATTTGTTCCATTCTCTTATGCATTAGCTCCTTATGGTCTGTTCGTATGGCTCGCATTTACCTTCAACCTTGTATTAGTTAATTGGGCATACCCAATATCCAGGTTTGCAGATCCAATGGGGTGGGCCTGGAACTCATCACCTTTGATGCCAATAGAAGGGATGATGTTTGCTTGGTCGCCTATATTGCCTGAAATGCTGCCTTACATAGTGATACCGATAGTCATCTTGGGCCTTGCCCTAGCTATCAACAGCACATACAACATTGCCAGCAAACTCTTTGGTGACCATACTAAAGCCTTTAAGTCAACGGCTGTAATGTCAGTCCTACACACAGCGATGGCTCTCATTTTCGTCTGGATAATTATAGGGTGAAAAGTTTGGTATCCAAAATTACTTACCTCTGGGAGTTGATCGCGCTGATATTATTATTAGGCAGCGTCTCGGTCGCTCTTATACCTCTCATGGATGACTTATTTACTTCAGCAGAGGAAGACGCGGTAACTGTCTACCTTAACACTCATGAGAGCGGGGGCTGGAGTTTTAATACCCCACCTTTAGGCACCCAAACTCAAAACGAGGAGGCGGGTAATATTATTCTGAAAAAGGGTGAATCTGCCAAGATCTTTCTGATAGGGGGAGATGTAATTCATAGCTTTGTCATTTCAGATTTAGGCATCAACAGTGGCCCTATAACCCCCGGGAAAACAAAGGTGATCGAATTTACCCCTGACCAGTCAGGCACCTTCACAATCTACTGCGGCGTAATCTGCAGTCCAGAGCATCACTTTCTGGTTTACAATCTAGTCGTAATGGAGCCTGATGAATTTGAGGATAAGTCTGTCAAGAATTAATGGTGAAAAAAGTATGCGAACAAATCTAAAAAATTATTATAGTAATAGGAGGTCAGACTAATGGGTAAAGTAACTAGGCGAGGTTTTGTTAAGGCTACCGCAGCGACCGCAGCGGGCGCTGCCGCTGTTTTCTATTTCGGCTGGGCTGAATCAGCCGTACGGCTATTAGAACCCGTAAGTGTCGAGAACCCTCTGGAATTCTACCCTGAAAGGGGCTGGGAGAAAGTCTACCGGGATATGTACAGTCACGACTCAGACTTCACCTTCTGCTGTGTACCCAACGATACACACAACTGTAGACTAAGGGCGTTCGTCAAAAACGGCATCATATTAAGAATAGAGCAGACCTACGGTGAATCTCAATCTAAAGACTTGTTGGGAAACACTGCTACTCCAAATTGGCACCCGCGGGGTTGTCTAAAGGGGTATTCCATCGTTAGGCGAATCTACAACCCACACCGCCTGAAGTACCCCATGGTCAGAAAGGGCTGGTTAGAGTGGGCTAATGCGGGCTTCCCAACCGACTCAAACGGTGTTGTCGCAGAGAAGTACAAGAAGAGAGGTGAAGACGATATGATAAGGGTACCTTGGACCGAAGCCTTAGAATTATCTGCTAAGGGCCTTATACATGTTGCCAATAAATATTCTGGCGATACAGGCGCCCAGAAGTTAAGGACGCAGGGTTACCCCGAAGAAATGATTTCAGCCATGAAAGGTGCTGGTACACAAACCTTGAAGTTCAGACCGGGTATGGGGTTACTCGGAGTCATCCGGATCATAGGAAACATCAGGTTCTCCAATATGCTTCAACTCCTAGATGCCCAGATCAGAGGCGTCGGCAAAGGTGAAGCTCTCGGCGGAAGATATTGGTCAAATTATACATGGCATGGCGACCTTGACCCTGGGACACCTATGGTTACTGGCGTACAGACTTTCGACATGGATCAAAACGACCTACGATTTCCAAAATTCCTTATCCAAGTTGGAAAGAATCTTGTCGAGAACAAGATGCCTGATGCCCACTGGTTCATTGAAACTCTAGAGAGAGGCGGAAAAGTTGCGGTCGTTACCCCTGAATATAGTCCAACATCCCAGAAGGCCGACTACTGGATGAGTATCCGTCCAGGGTCTGATGTAGCACTCTTCCTAGGCATAGCTAATGTCATGATGAGGGAGAAGATATACGATGAAGATTTCGTCAAAAGATTTACCGATTTACCATTATTAGTTCGAGCCGATAACTTACAGCTACTTAGAGCCAGCGATATAACCCCTGACTATAAGAATAAAGAACTTAAGAATTGGGTCAAAGTTCAAGACTTCGAATCCAAAATAGAGAAACTTAACTTTCAAAGAAACGCTGTTAAGACCGGAGAAATAGCGAACTTTGGCGCTATTATTCCACCGAAATTAAGAGAAAAATGGGGTGACTTCATACTCTGGGATAAGAAGACGAATCAACCGAAAGTAATTACACGTGATGATGTAGGCGATCGTTTTGATGACCTAGATCTCAACCCAGCTCTTGAAGGAACTTTCACGGTATCTACAGTAGACGGCAAAGAAGTTGAAGTCAAACCTCTCTTCCAGCTATACATGGAAATAACGGAAGAATATGACCCCGCAACCGTCCACGATATAACCAGTGTTAACCTAGAAATGATTACTAGGCTTGCGAGAGATATAGCAAAGAATACACCTGGATTTGACCCTGAAAAACCTCACCTAATCGGCGGAACAATGATTCATTCTGGGGAAGGAGTAAACCACTACTTCCACAATGACCAGAAGGACAGGGTGATTCATTTAGTTCTAGCACTTACTGGAAACGTTGGTAAACCCGGTTCCAATAAAGGCCAATGGGCGGGCAACTACAAGCACTCTGTCTTCGGAGTCGGTTTGTATCCATGGGTTCAAGAGGATCCTTGGAACCCCGCGCTGAACGAAGATATAGATGGAGCAGACGTACCCATATTACCCAAAGCAATTGGAGAAGAAGTATGTTACTGGAATTACAATGACCGTCCACTGATTCTCGACACACCAAAGTATGGCAGAGAGGTATTCACAGGTAAGAGCCACATGCCAACCCCTACCAAAG
>CAYNJB010000069.1:0-5648 GCA_964397515.1 uncultured Nitrosopumilales archaeon
AACTGGAAGATCAATCTTGACAAGCTAAATGAAATGGTGACCCCGAAAACAAAAATGATTTGGATTGTGTCGCCAACTAATCCTACAGGGTTAGTCATAAGTGAAAAAGAAATGAGGGGTATAATTGACATTGCTCGTGCAAATGGTGTGTGGGTGCTTCAAGACTCTATTAACCGCGGTCTAGAGTGGGAAGGCGGATTAGCACCGGCAGTCTGTGATATGTATGAGAAAGGGGTGACAACTGGAGGAACAACAAAAGCTCTTGGTGTAACTGGGATAAGAGTTGGTTGGATTATTAGCCCTGATAAGAATTTCATTCTAAACTGTAATAACCTCCAAACATATGTTACACTATGCAATAGCTGGCCTGGCGAGTTGATTGCCACAGAACTGATGAAACCTGAAAAATGGAAACGTATTGTTGAACAAGGTAAAGCAATTGGGCGACATAATATGCCTCTTGTAGAACAGTGGCTCTCAAAACATAAAGATAAAGTGAGTTGGGTGAAACCTATAGGAACTTACCTCGGTTTTCCGAGGTATAATTACGATATTAGTTCTTGGAATTTGTGTGAGAAAGCACTTGACCACAAAGTTATCTTAGGTCCAGGAATTGGCTTTATGACTGAACGTCATTTCAGGCTTGGATTCGGAATTGAAACTGAACTATTGAATGAAGGATTACGACGTATGGATGCGCTTATAGACGATCTTGATAGCTCAGTTCCTATTACATCTGATTAAACCATCGCCTTTATCATTACAAACTAGGGGTCGACTCACCCCGTCTTATTTTTTTTCAAAACCTTATTAGACCTTAAATTCTTTAAATGCGCCAATCTATCAAATATGATATCACCTTAATTAATAATCAAGTATGAAACTTTAGTCCGACCATAAGCTTACTTCTAGTCTAAATCAGTATCTTAGGAGTTTAATGGCCGTATCTATCCTTCTGATGCCTTCTTCAATCTTGTCAACTGGGATAGTGTAAGCGAGTCTAATATGTCCTTCACCGTTCTTACCGCAGTCTGAACCAGAAGCAGTTATCACTCCTGCCTTTGTGACCAGATATTCAACTATCTCGGATGAAGACTTGCCAAGTGATGCAATATTCGGGAAGGCGTAGAAAGCACCTTCAGGCTTTAGACAAGAAATTCCCTCAATCTCACTTAACCCTTTGACTAACACTTCCCTTCTCCTAGCATATTCTTTAACCATCTCACGGACACAATCTTGCGGTCCCTCCAAAGCAGCTAAAGCACCCCTCTGAGCTATAGCCCCAGGGCAAGCGTTTGTGTAAAAATTCATCTTTGCAATTTCAGCGGCAATCTCGGGAGGCGCAACCGCGTAGCCCACCCTCCATCCTGTCATAGCATAGGTCTTCGAAAATGAGTTGATAATTACTGTTCGCTCTCTCATTTCAGGCAAGGACGCGATACTGACGTGCTTTATCCCATCGTACAACATCTTCTCATAAACCTCATCTGACATAATTAGTATGTCGTTTTCTATCGCAAGAGCAACTATAGACTCAAGCGTCTTCGTATCCGCCACAAATCCAGTCGGATTACCTGGAGAGTTCAATACAATCATCTTAGTTCTTTTTGTGATATGCCCCTTGAGACTATCAAAGTCCAAAATGAATTTCTCTTTTCCTGACAATGTATAAGGGACGGGGACCCCTCCGGCCAACTTGATGCATGTATGGTAGATCGGCCACGTTGGATCTGGAATAAGGACCTCTTCACCCTGTTCTAGTGTTGCGAGAAAGGTCAAGTAGACGGCCATATTCCCACCATTTGCAATAACGATCTCTCTCTCTGGGTCTGCATCGACTTTGACCTCCAACTTCATTTTGCTTGCTATGGCTTTACGTAAGTCTGATGAGCCGTAGCTGGACTCATATTTCGTGTAACCCTGGTCAAGTCCTTTTTTTGCAGCCTCCCGAATATGTTCAGGTGTATCGAAATTGGGTTCACCGGTCGCCAGACTGATGAGGTCAGTTCTGCCGCGGGTAAGTTCAGATAATCTGCTGAAACTTGGCAGTGTTATACTTGATATCTTTGATGGAACGTATTTTGACACCATGTAAAAGATATGATTGCAGTTCTTATATAACCATCTTTCTACAGATTATGAGGTATCTACGAATATTGTTGAAAGAACACATATTGCGTTTTCACCTGGCTCTTCATATGGACTATCTGGGAAATGACATCTCCAAATATTTTTAACTACAAATATTAAGCAAATAGATGAAGTAATGGACCAACTACTTTCTTTTTTTGAAGATCTTTTGAAAAAAAGAAGATATCTGAGATATTACTATAAATTTTCAGGGTTAATTAAATCATAATATCCCATAGTCTAATATAATGATTTGTCCTGCTTCAACAACTGGATTATGTATCATCGATAATACAATTCCTTTTGTAGGTGCTTTTACTGTCTCGAGTAGCTTTCCATCAAGATCTCTTACTTCGCCTATAATGTCACCCTTTGCTAACTCCGAACCTACATCAGTTTTAGCATAGAATAATCCTCTGCTACTAACTTTTATCATTCTTGGTGATAGAATTCTTTGTCCAGCGGTGGTAATCTTTTTCCCTTTAAGCATTCCTAAGTATTTCATGGCGCTTATTATTCCTTTAAATTGTCTTTCTGTTTCTTTTTCAAAAAGTCTATCGCCTTCACCATGCTCATTTATGGCGCTTGGGATACCTGCGAATGGGGCTGCTTTGATACTGGAACCCGTTTTACTTCCATTTCTTACATCAAAACATACTATATTTCTGTATCCCAAAGCTCTAGCAATGCCTTCTGAATTTTTATCTATTTTTTTATTACCGGTCAGGTAGAATGTTGAACGCCCCATCATTGACTCGTGAGTATCTGAACCGTGTAAGCTTATGTAAAAATCTGATTTTAATATTAAATTATTGAAGATTTTATGAGCAATCATTTGTGTAGCTGAGCCTTTTGGATCTCCAGGATAAATATCCATTATATTCACACCATCAAGAGAGCTAATGTACTTTCGCTCCCAAAACGCTAAAATGTTTGCAATTGGCACAATAATCAATGTCCCTTTTAGATCTTTAGGATTAATGTCATTTGAAAGTTTTATTGCAGCAGTAATTCCGGCATATTCAGTAGGATGTTCTCCAGCCACAATGCATAAAATAGGTCCTGCATGGGCGCCTCTAATAACCACATAAGGTATCTCTATACTTCTTCGTATGTATTCTTTATTTGATTTGTCTGGGAAGTATAGTCCCGCGTCTAATACTCTTTTATTATGGGTTCCAGCTTTATATTCCGAACTAAGTTTTTTGCTCAATTTATATATTTATTTTAATATAGGGTAAATATTTATGTTTTTAATATTGAATCTTCAGAAACTTGAATGGTACAATATCTACTGAATTTTAATATCCCCCGTTTTTTCAACTAACGATATTTTTTCTTCAATGATTTCCAATGCCTTATCTAATTGTCTTTTTTCAATGATTAGTGGAGGTTGTATGCGTAGAACTGCTCCAGAGACTCCACCTACTCCAATAAGCACCCTCTTTTGCCGACATTTTTCTCTAACTTTTTTAGCTTCGGCGATGGCCGGTACTTTTTTTACTTTATCTTTTACTAATTCAATTCCAATCATTAATCCTTTTCCTCGAACATCCCCTATTATTGGGTGTGTTTTCTTCATCTCTCTAATGCGTTTAATACAATATTTGCCTTTCTCTGCTGATTGCCTTGAAAGTTTCTCATTGATTATCACATCAATAGTTGCTAATGCCGCTGCAGCTGAAACTGGGTTTCCACCAAATGTTGAGAGATGATCGCCAATTTCAAATGAGTTTCCAATATCCGACCTTGTTAGACAAGCTCCCAGAGGAAAACCATTAGCTATTCCTTTTGCCATTGTTATTATGTCTGGTTTGACTCCATAATGTTCGATGCCGAACATCATCCCAGTTCTTCCAAAGCCAGTCTGTACCTCATCGGTTATAAAGAGAATTCCTCGTTTATCTAATATTTCTTTCACGATGCCAAAATATTCAATAGGCGGAGTTATAATTCCACCCTCACCCAAAATGGGCTCTGCAATAAATGCGGCTACGTTGTTGCTAGTAGTATAATCCAGAATATGCTCAATATAATGTGCGCAACTAATATCACATTTCGGGTACTTTTTTTGTAGGGGGCATCTATAACAATATGGTGCAGGTGCAAATGCTACTCCCGATAAATATGGGCCCATATCGTATCTTTTTCTCATCGATTGACCTGTAATGCTTAATGTCGCGACCGTTCTTCCATGAAACGAGCATGTAAGTGCCAATAACTCCTGTTTTTTTGTAAACTTTTTTGAAAGTTTTATGGCACATTCAATAGCCTCCGCACCACTGCTCCCAAAGAATGTTTTCGTTAAAGCAGGGTTTGGGGAGATTAAAGCTAGTTTCTCCGCCAGCTTTATTGTAACTGGATTATGATACAAATAGTTGCAGACATGAACATATTTTTTTGCCTGTTCAACTGCAGCTTTGATTATTTTTTTATGTCCATGTCCCGCATTGACAACCGATATTCCTGAAAAACAATCTACATACTCATGACCTTCAACGCTCTTTATCAACGCCCCTTTGGCTTCAGAAACAATAATTGGTTCAAGTTTCTCAATCATACTTAATATTAGATGTTTTTCTGCGGACTCAAAAATCTTATTCTTTCCTTTTTTAACCATAATATATTACTATCCCCAGTTTAGATCAAAAGAATATTAAACAATTACTAAATTAAATAATCCCATCATAACTTTTATTTTTTATCTAGCAAATTCTTTGGTTTGACAGGAACAGAAGTCCATTTTGTTTGCCCCCAATAGTCAATAGGGCTCTTAAGATATCTACTAAGATCCCCTCTAACGAAAATTTTTTCGGCCTGTTTTTTTGCTTGATGAATAATATCTTCCTCATTAACCTTTACTAAATTTCGATTTTCCATAATAACCTCACCGTCTACGATGACCGTGTCAACATCGGATCCAGTTGCGTTATAAACAACATGACTCACAATATTATAAGCTGGAACTAAGTGTGGTTTTTCTAAATCTATTATAATAATGTCTGCTTTTTTCCCTTTTTCAATGGACCCAATTTCACTTTCCAATCCAATTGCTTTAGCTGCATCTATTGTAGCCATTTCCAATGCCTTTCCAGGCGACATATAGTATTGACTCTTAAATCTCATGCGTTGAAGAAAGATAGCTTGCTTCATCTCTTTGAATAAATCGTAATTCTTGTCATTTGCCGACGCATCAGTCCCTAATCCTATAGTGATTCCTAAATCCAACATTTCAACAGTCCGAAAGTTCCCTTTTAAGAAAATCATTCTTGCTGACGGACAATGCACAACTTTTGTATCAGTTTTTTTTAATATTTCAATCTCTTCGTCTGTAAATCCTGTGCCATGTGCTATTGAGACATCTGGACCAAGTATATTTGATCCTAACTTCTTATGAATGAAGTTAACCTCTCCTCCTGATTGATGAGTATGAATCCCTACCTCATATTCATCAGCTATCCTCCTGCTTTCTTGTGCATGTTCTTTAAGTTCCTCAACATTTTTGGAATATTGAGTTA
>CAYNJB010000070.1:0-5463 GCA_964397515.1 uncultured Nitrosopumilales archaeon
TAGGAAATATCTCCCAAATAACTCTTGAATATCAGTTAGGCTTTTATTTAACCTATATGTCGCAATAATGATATCTGAATGTCGACTGTTTCTTCGCAGACCACGGAAAATCTTAAGAAAAGATATGTTGGTTCCAGTATTAAACGGAAAGAAGATTTAAGGCTTCTTACTGGGCGAGGCCATTTTACAGATGATCTAAAACTACCTAATATGATCTATGCGTCATTTCTCAGATCTCCTTATGCCCATGCACGTATAATAAATATAGATACTGAAAAGGCCAAAAAACTACCCGGAGTTGTTGACATCATAACTGGTAATGATGATAGTCGACTTCTCCATTCTTGGATGAATCATCCAGGTATGAAGCATGGGCCTCAGCCCCCAAGATATTCTTTACCAACCGATAAAGTTCGATATGTTGGAGAACCTATAGCTGTTGTTGCAGGTGAATCGCGTGGTATCGCTGAAGACGCCATTGAACTAATAGAAGTTGAGTATGAACCTTTAACTCCCTTGACAAATGTTGATCAATCTTTAAAACCTAACCCCACATTAGTTTGGGATGACTGGAAAGATAATATTTACTATAATGCATCTTATAATACAGGTGATATTAAGCAAGCCTTCTCCGATGCTGACATTATTTTAAAAGAAAAGATTTCAAGTCACCGATATGTTCCAACGCCATTAGAAAATCGTTCTTGGCTTGTTAATTATAATAAATATGATGGAACTTTAAATGTTAATTGTACTACCCAGTTTCCTCATATATTGAAAACCTATCTTTCTGAGATATTCAACATACCTGAAAATTTAATTCGTGTGATCGCAATTGATGTTGGTGGTGGCTTCGGCCCTAAATCACATGTTTATCAAGATGAGATTGCTCTAGTAGCTCTAGCAATAAGACTCGGAAAATCAATCAACTGGGTTGAGGACAGACGAGAACACCTCAGTATGTTTAGTGAGCGTGAAGGCTCCCATGATATGGAGATCGCTGTTAAAAAAGATGGGACTATTCTTGGTGTTCGCACTAAAGCTGTAGTTGATTTCGGAATTTCAGGAATATTTTGGACTGAAGCCCAACCAGCACAAATTATTGCGTTATCAGTGCCTGGACCATATAACTTCCAGAATTATGCTTACGAGACAACTGGAGTTGTAACAAACAAGTCTATGACTGGAGCTCATAGAGGCTTCTGGAGACCTTTAGCTTGTATGGCTATAGAGCGAATGATAGACCTTTCTGCCAGAGCTATAGGACTGGATCCAATTGAAATGAGAATAAAAAATCTTATTCAACCCAGTCAATTTCCATTTAGATGTGCAAGTGGTGTACCTTATGACTCAGGGAATTATCCTGAAGCCTTCAAAAAAATCATCAATATCTCTGACTATTATAATCTAAGAAAATGGCAGCAAGAAATGCGAAATCAAGGTAAATATATTGGAATAGGTATAGCCGCATATGTTGAATACACTGCACCCAATTCTTCCCGAGCAAAACAATATCTAGGTTGGAAAGTTGGTACTTATGGATCTGCTTCAATAAAAGTCAACCCTTCTGGAAAAGTAACTGTATTTACTGGGACAGCGCATCAAGGGATGTCTCACGAGACAATCTTTGCTCAAATAGTAGCTGATTATTTAGGTGTGAAACTTGAAGATGTGGTAGTGGATGAAGGTGATACAGCTTCCGCACCATATGGAATGGGTGCCTGGGCTAGTAGGAACACCGTTACTGAAGGAGGAGCATGTGTAAAGGCAGCTCAAAAAATGAAGGAAAAAGTTCTTACAATTGCTGCTTTCAAATTAGGTGCCAACATTGATGAACTTACAATCGATGAAGGAAAAATATGGTCAACTGTAGATCCATCAAAATCAATCATGTTCAACGAAATAGCGTATCTAGCAATTCGTGATCCAACACAATTACCTGAAAATATGGACGCAGGTCTGGAAATATCAGTAACTTATGAGCCTGAAAGTGGTACTACCACAAGCTTTGGACTACAAGTTTCTGTCGTTGAGGTTGACATAGAGACAGGTAAACTAGACATTTTAAAATATTTTATAATTGATGACTGCGGTATTCCTGTAAACCCCAAAACAGTATATGGCCAAATCCATGGATCCCTAATGCATGGTATCGGTGGATCTATTTATGAACAACTTGTATATGATGAAAGCGGTCAACTTCTATCTTCAACTTTCATGGACTACCTAATACCTACCTCCATTGACGGATGTCCTAAAGAACTAGTGATCGACTATATAGAAACTCCTTCTAGAGGACTCGGTGGATTCAAAGGCATGGGTGAAGGGGCAACAATAGGGGCACCCGCATCTCTTATGAATGCCGTAGACGATGCTCTGTATCTACTTGGTGTAAAGGTAACTGAAACCCCTCTATCACCCGAAAACATTCTGAAATCTATAAAAAAAGCCTCAATAAAACCGAATAATTAATTCAAATAATAAAAGTGTCCTTAAGCCTTAAATAAGTATTTGTTCTGCCAAGTAGGTGTAAGAGTGATAAAAAATGGCAGATAAACCCCATTTGAACCTTGTAATCACAGGACACGTAGACCATGGAAAATCAACAGCCATGGGTCATTTTCTGTATGAACAAGGAGCTGTTGATGATAGAAAAATCGCCGAATATGCTGAGCAATCTGAAAAGACAGGCGCAGGAGATACTTTTAAGTTCGCATGGGTCCTAGACAACTTAAAGGACGAACGAGAACGCGGTGTTACAATAGACTTAGCGTTTGCAAAGTTTGAAAGTAGCAAATTTAACTGTACCTTAATAGACGCACCTGGTCATAAAGACTTTATCAAAAACATGATTACCGGTGCAAGTGAAGCTGATGCGTCTATCTTAGTAATATCTGCTAAAAAAGGAGAATTTGAAGTTGGAACAGGCGTAGGTGGACAAAGTAGAGAACATGCCTTCTTGTTGCGAACACTAGGCGTGAAACAAATTATAGTCTGTCTTAACAAAATGGATGATAAACTAAATAATTATAGCGAGGAGCGATATAATGAAGTACTAGAATTGGCTAAACACCTACTGCAATCCGTAGGTTATGATATAACAAAAATCAATTTTATACCAACCTCTGGTTGGAAAGGTGATAACTTAACCAAGCCCTCGGAAAATATGCCTTGGTATAAGGGTCCTACATTGATTCAAGCAATAGACCAACTTATAGCTCCTGAAAAACCAATTGGGAAACCACTTAGACTCCCAATACAAGATGTTTATACCATCACTGGAGTGGGAACTGTTCCTGTAGGCCGTGTAGAAACAGGATCCATGAAAGTTGGCGATAAAGTCGTAGCAATGCCATCTGGTGTGCAAGCAGAGATTAAAACAATTGAGACACATCATACTACAATTCCAAGTGCTGAAGCTGGAGATAATATAGGCTTCAATCTTAGAGGAATAGATAAGAAACAACTAAAACGTGGTGATGTTTTGGGACACCCAGATAATCCTCCAACAGCTGTTGCAGAAATGCTTGCTCAAATTATAGTTGTATATCATCCAACAGCAATAGCCGCTGGATATACACCTGTAATGCATGCGCATACTACTCAAGCTGCAGCTACTATAATGGAACTAGTTGCAAAACTTGATCCGCGAACAGGACAAACTACAGAAGAAAATCCAAAGTCAATTAAAACAGGCGACGCAGCTCTAGTCAAAATAATGCCGTTAAGACCAATCTGTATCGAATCATTCAAAGAATTCCCAGAATTGGGAAGATTTGCATTAAGAGATATGGGTACAACCATAGCTGCCGGCGTAGTCAAGGAAATAACTAAAAAACATATTCCTGATCAAAAGAAGTAGATTATTAATTAAATAAATATTATTCAAATAGTAATCTTTGAATAATATTCATTCATTTTTATTTATTGTTCAATAACAAAGATGCTATAAACATAAATTTCTTTATATTATTCTTTATTTATTAGTAATCTATTGCTAATATATGTGTTAACTATATAGCTTAAGTTTCTGTTATTTTAATGATATTTGATAATTCTTTTGCTTCTATCTAGACGACATAGCTACTCTTTCTTGTTCATTCTTCTTTTTAATGGAATAACTATTATTGTCATCATTTGCTGCAAGAATTAGCTCTTCTGCTAATACTTCTTCCAAGCTTCTTTGTGAGCTAAAGGTCGCTTCCCTTACTCCATTAGATATAAATCTGAGAGCTAAATCAACACGTCGAATTGGCGTCGTGTCTACAGATAAGTGATAAACAACTCCCCCATATGCAATTCTAGTTGTGTCTTCATTAGGTGCAGCATTCTCTACAGCTTTAACAAGTACACTAACTGGATTTTTTCCGGTTTTAAGGTGAATAATGTCTAACGCTACCCTTACGGTGTTTATTAACCTCATTTTTTTTCCGCCCATTCGTCCCGTATTTTTAGCATTTTTACGTCCAAAATGCATAAGAGAATTTACAAGTCTCTCGACAATATTTACATTGGCTTTAGCGAATCTTTTATGTTCATGTCGACCCATTGATGTTGGGATAAGGATTGTTTTTAGGCTTATGACTCTTTGTAACCCTGGATTTGATACACTAACTTCTGATAGATCCCATTTTCGGAAAAGTTTTATTTTCTCAATATTTTCATTTTTTTCTGCTGAACCTGCAGCTTTAATAGATTCCATAGTTTCACCATCAATTAAATTAATTAGTTTTATCAAATAATTTATCGTCGAGGTTTCTCTTTTCTTCCATATACTAATTCGTTAAGCGAAGTATCATTTATTTTAAAAACTTTCCACCTAACTCCAGGAATATCGCCCATTGCACCGCCCATTGAACCTCCTATTCCTTCAGCAACAACTTCGTCATGTTCGTCTATGAAGTTTAAGGCACCATCTCCTGGGAGAAACGCAGTTATTTGTTTTCCATTCTTCACTAATTGTATTCTGACACATTTTCTAATCGCTGAATTTGGTTGTTTTGACTCAATGCCTACTTTCTCCAACACAATTCCTCTTGCTTGAGGTGATCCTTCAAGTGGGTCTGCTTTCCTATCTAACATAGAAATTTTTCGGTTATAATGTTTGTCAGACCATCTAAGTCTTTGTTTTTTTACCTTGAGTCTCCTAGCTGAAAACTCTCCCGACGGTGACTTCATATGTATACACCATTAACTCGATCTAATCAAGTATAAAAGCGTGGTGTAGTTCAATATTTATGGTTTTTCAACACCTATTATTGTGTAACAATGTGAATATTATCTATTTCAAAATATCGTCTAGCAAGAAGTCTTGCCTTCTCAGCATTTTTTCCATTTCTACCAACTACTACTCCTTTGCGTCTTTGATCTACTACTACAACAGCCATCTTTGTACCATCAAGTTTATCCGTAATTCGAACATCTGCAACGAATTTAGGATTAAGTGAATTCCGAATAAACTCT
>CAYNJB010000071.1:0-5417 GCA_964397515.1 uncultured Nitrosopumilales archaeon
TGCAAACCTTTTCTTCCCACCCTTGTTCGATTACAAACAGCATTCTTTCTTGAGACTCAGATATCATAACTTCGATTGGGTCCATGTTGTGTTCTCTTAACGGGATTTTAGAAAGGTCTACATCAATACCTCTCTTCCCGCGATCCGCGATTTCTGATAAACCGCAACTAAGTCCTCCTCCTCCTAGGTCTTTTAATCCTCTGACATGTCCAGTCTTTAAAGCTTCAAGGGTGGCTTCGATAATCAGTTTTTTAGTGAAAGGGTCAGGTATTTGAACTGCTGATCGATCCATATCTGAATCCTCATTTAGAGTGGCAGAAGCGAAAGATGATCCATGCATACCATCTCGGCCTGTTAATCCGCCAACGAGAACTATTGCGTCACCTGGGTATTTTGCTTCAGCTAATATGATGTCACTTCTTTTACCTAATCCAACACTGACCACATCCACCAAACAGTTTCTTTCAAAAGATTCATCAAATTCTACTTCTCCGCCAACTGTTGGCACCCCAACACAGTTCCCATAGTCACTTATGCCTCTTACCACATTTCGAAATAGCCACTTTGAGTGCTGGCTTTGGGTAATAGGTCCAAACCTCAGTAAATCCAGAAGCGCGATCGGCCTAGTCCCTATGCATAAAATGTCTCTTAAGACTCCGCCTACACCGGTGGCCGATCCACCATATGGGTCAATTGCTGATGGGTGATTGTGACTCTCGATGTGGGCTGAGACCACCCAGTTATCACCAACATCTAGGACTCCCGCATCATGTCCTGGACCTAAAACTACATGTTTCCCCTCAGTTGGCAATAATCTTAGAGTTTGTTTTGATGATTTATAGCTACAATGTTCAGACCATTCTGAGTCGACCATTGCTAGCTCCAAATCATTCGGGTCTCGACCTAGACTTGCTCGAAGCGCCTCAACTTCTTCCTCTGTGAGGTTAAGTCCTAGCTCTTTAACTCTCTCCAAATCATTACTCACCTATCGAAGAAATAATAGATGAAAAAATGTTGATGCCGCTATTATCACCGTATGGACTAAGTAGTTTTTCTGAAGCGCGTTCTGGATGCGGCATAAGTCCCATTATGTTGCCTTTATCGTTACATACTCCAGCTATCCCTTCAACTGAACCGTTCGGATTATAATCATCTAACTCGCCTTTATTAGGGGATGTGTATCTGAACACTATCTGGTTATGTCTCTTTAAATCTTTAAGGTCATCTTCATCAATAAAATAGCGCCCCTCGTTATGAGCTATGGGCATATATTGAATATCATCTTTTTTCATGTGTCTTGTAAAAATTGTGTCGCTGTTCTCAACCTTTAAGCCAATCCATTTACAAATAAACTTAAGCCCAATATTTCTCAGTAATGCTCCCGGGAGAAGGCCTGCCTCCACAAGTATCTGAAAACCGTTACAGATCCCTAGAACTGGTTTTCCCTCTCTAGCCATGTTCTTAATTTCCTCCATTATGGGGCTGTATGCCGCAATCACACCTGCCCTTAGATAATCACCGTATGAGAAACCGCCTGGAAGTATTATTCCATCGAATTCGCCAATGTTCTTATCTGTGTGCCAAATAAGTTTAGCTTCAACGTTTAGAACGTTGTTTAAAATCCTAAACACATCACGATCGCAATTACTCCCAGGGTAAACTACGATCGCAATTTTCATTAATCAGACACCCTAACTGAAATTGAACACATACTCACCAGTGGATTATAAATTCGTAAATCATCGCACATCTTAGCCGTTATCTCTTTCGCCGCCGTCTCATTTTCAGCTTCTAACTTTAGCTTTAGAAGCTTAGCTGTGCGAACTCCTCTGATTTGTTGGTATCCGTTTCTAACCACAAGATCTTTCTCTATTACTTCACCTTCAGGATCTCTAATCGTGGGCTTATTCTCTATCGTTATATCAACCAAAAACATTGTCATAACTATCAATTGCCCCCCTTACAACGTGGATATAGCCATGTATTAGCTTTTATTAACCCTACCATAAACCAAGAAACTATGGTTTCAAAGAAAAAATGTTATAACATTTAATTGCTTGTTTGACCGCTGTATTATGGCGGATCACATTGAAGTCGGATAAATTTGGTTATGATACCTATCTATCTCCATTTACTTGGCGATATGGCAGTGAAGAAATGCGCAGTCTGTTCTCTGAGTTAAATTATCGGGCAATTTGGCGGAAGATTTGGGTTGCGCTTGCAGAATCCCAAGCTCAACAAGGCCTACTAACTCAAACTGAGCTTGATGATATTAAGTCAAAAGCAAGTGCCAAGTATGTTGATATTAAACGTGCCCACGAAATTGAAAAGCGCATTAAACATGATGTGATGGCTGAAATCTTAACGTTTGCTGAACAAGCAAAAGAAGGCGGTGGAAAGATCCATCTAGGCGCAACGTCTGCAGACATAGAAGATAATGCAGATGTCATTCGGATAAGGCAAGGACTAGAAATCATTCTTACACGTTTAGTAAATTGCTTATCTTCCGCTTCAAAAATAATTCGAAAATATTCCGACCTACCTTGTATAGGTTGGACACACCTCCAACCTGGCGAACCAACCACGGTCGGATACAGAATAGCGTTCTATGCCCAGGACATAGTATTAGACATACAGAATATCAAGTTCTTATTATCTGACACCGTTAAAGCTAAAGGCCTGAAAGGCGCTGTCGGAACATCTGCAAGCTATACAGCTTTACTGGGCGACACAAAATCATCTTCTGAGCTTGAACAATCTTTTTTGAGTAAACTAAACCTTCCATCTTTCAATATATCAAATCAAACATATCCGCGGAAAACAGATTTTCTTGTTCTATCTATACTTTCATCAATCGCTCAAACCGCAAATAAATTTGCTAACGACTTAAGGCTTATGCAATCCCCAGTTTTTGGAGAATGGTCCGAACCTATAGCAAAAGATCAGGTCGGGTCAACCGCTATGCCGTTCAAAAAGAACCCCACTTCAAGTGAACGCATATGCTCAATCGCTCGCTTTGTCGCATCTCTCCCCCAAGTTGGTTACTGGAACGCTTCTCTCAGCTTATTAGAGCGAACTCTTGATGACTCAGCTAGCCGTAGATTGGTTATCCCTGAAGGATTTTTAGGTGTAGACGAGATACTTATGCTGTTTAACAAAATCTTAGGCGGACTAAAAATATATGAAGCATCTATTGATCGTAACCTAAACCGCTTTGCATCATTTGCTGGCACAGAGAAACTACTTATGCGCCTAACCACAGCCGGTGAAAATAGGCAAAAAATGCATGAATTGATTCGTAAATACTCTTTCTTAGCATGGGATGAAGTTCTAAAGGGCAGAGAAAACCCGCTCGTTAACTACCTTATTAAAGATAAGATAATCTCATCAAAATTTAAGCCATCTGAAATAAAGAAGATAGTTTCTGCCAAAGATCATGTTGGAAACGCACCTACAAGATGCAAAACATTCTTAAAAGAAGTTGTCACTCCGCTTATCAAAGAACATTCTAAAAAACTTCACAACATCAAATCATCCGGCTTTTAATCACTAATATGTTGACGACTTATTTGATAAACTTACAACACATGATATTATTGCTGTAAAACACAGTAACAACATGGTTGAAACTCTTGATAAAACCCAGTGAAAATATTTCGCCGACCAAAGCTATGCTTGGTGAACAACTCCCCAATAGAAGAGTACGCTGTAGGTTATGCGCCCGTTTATGCAATATACCTTTTGGGAAAATAGGGTATTGTGGGGTCCGAAAAAATATCGACGGGGAATTATTCAGTCTAAATTATGGGCGACTAGTCGCTATGCATCCTGATCCAATTGAGAAGAAACCTCTTAGTCATTTTCACCCTGGTTCACAGGTATTCTCGGTAGCAACTGTAGGCTGCAATTTTAGCTGTATCTACTGCCAGAATTACGACATTAGTCAAAGAAGAAAAGTCATGGAACCCTTCACTGAAGCTGAAAAAGTCATAAAATTAGCGAAGGACGCTAAATGTCAGGGAATCACTGGAACATACAACGAGCCAACTATTGAACTTGAATATTTATTAGATTTGATGAAACTATCTAAAAAAAACGGTTTCTTCACAACATGGGTTTCCAACGGCTATTTAACTCCTGAAGCTGTAGAATTAATAGCTCCCCTTCTAGACGCAATCACTATTGATCTGAAGGGTTCAGGTAATAGGGAATTCTACAGAAAAAACATATTGGTGCCTTCATCTGACCCTATCTTCGAATCTATCAAACTCCTTCACTCAAAAGGAGTCCACATTGAAATAACTGATTTAATTGTCCCAATAAAGTATGGTGCTGAAGTGTCAGATATGATTAATCTGGCTTCTTGGATACTTGAAAATTTAGGTGAGGAAACGCCTTTCCATTTATTACGTTTTCACCCCGACTATAAGCTTACAGACACTCAACCGACTTCTATTGATCTTCTACGGAAATTTTGGCAGACCGCAAAAGATGAAGTCGGGTTAAAACATGTTTATGTGGGGAATGTATTAGATAAAAAGTTTGAAGCAACCTATTGCCCTAACTGTCAGGCAACGTGTATCGAACGTTATCAATTTGGCATGATTAAAAATAGCCTAGTAAATTCCGATCAATGCCCTTCATGTGGCAAACGAATTAACATAATATCTTAAAATCCATACATTGATGTTAAATAGACCCTGAATTCTTTATTGAAGGCGCAGAAACACATGACTAATCTGATAATATTTGGGCCGCCTGGTTCAGGGAAAGGAACTATTTCGCGAAATCTTTCAAAAATAAATAATATCTCACATATCTCCACAGGAGATTTACTCCGTGAAAACGTAGCTAAAGCAACCGAAATCGGAATAAAAGCAAAGATATATGTTGATAAAGGCGAATATGTCCCCGATCACATAGCTACTTTACTTCTAGAAAGAACACTTCCCGAATATAAAGCTGGTTTCATCTTAGATGGTTATCCCCGAACTATTCAACAAACCCATTCGTTAAAAACTATGTTAAAAAAAATTAGAGTCCAAATTGATCTTGTTTTCAACTTGAATGTATCTGAAGCGGAGATAATTACTCGTCTATCAAATAGAAGAGTATGCAATAAATGCCGTTCTATTTATAACCTCGTTTCTAATCCGCCGAAAACAAATAATATCTGCGATAAATGCGAGGGTGAAATCGCCCAAAGAGCTGATGATCACCCAGATGTCATATTAAATCGATTAAAAGTTTATTCAAAGAACAGTAAACCAGTTTTGGATTTTTATCGTGCCGAGAGTAAACTAGTTGAAATAGACGGCTTAGGTGATGTTGATACAGTAGCTTCCCGAGTTAACAATGTTATGCGGAAGCTATGAGCCTGTAATCTTCTATTAAGATTTAATTTTTTAAATCAGTCC